>WQXQ01000024.1 GCA_009784775.1 Treponema sp. | reverse complement strand
TATAGACGCTTTTGAAGGCACACTCTTTGAGCCAGTCTCCAAGCAAGTCACTGCCCGCCGTGGTTCTCTTACCGATACCAACAATAATCTTGCGGACTTTGTACGGATTGATTACCGGACTAGTGGTACTACCAATGATCAAGTGGCACAGTACAGACCCAGAAGCGTTACGAACGGCGCATGGGATCCCTTCCCAAGCACGGGTAATGGAACCGTAGCGGGACCTGCCAGTCCGTTTGCCGGCAGTCTGCTTATCTTCCAGGCCGGGGCTTCTGCCAACGGCGCTATTCAACGCAGTTTTGTAGAGCTGTATAACAATACCAACAATCCGATCAATTTGAACACATACTCCCTGCAATACGGCACCACCGGTACAAGCTGGACGGTCATTAACCTGACCGGAACCATTCCCGCCAGAGGTTCATACCTTGTCGTGGGTGATATTACCGCTGATACGACTGGTACCAATAGCCGTTTGGCGATTGCTACTGCGGATCAGACTATCCCCGGCTTTCAGTTAAGTAATCAGGGTTTCAAGGTAGCGCTTATGGCCAATCAGCATGAGCTGACCGTTGTCAATCCGTTTGTTATGACCGGCGGAAGCGCCGCGGACTATGTTGACCTGCTTGGCACCACCAATGGAACTCCCGCTGACGCTTTTGAAGCGGTGATCTCTGCTACAATCTCCCAGCAGGCCGCCGCTCGCCGTGGTTCCCTTGCCGATACCAACAACAATAGCGTGGACTTTGTACGGATTGATTACCGGACCGCTGACTTGGACCTCAACAGACCCAGAAGCGTTACTAATGGCACATGGCATCCCTATCCCGATTCAGGTGAGCCTATCGTCGACTGGAGTCCAGACCCGCTTGAAGGAAAGATTTTGATTCTGCAGGCGTATGGCGGCAGCAATGCCAATGCGGTAACCAATCACTTTGTGGAGTTGTATAATATCACCGATACGGCAGTAAATCTGGCTGGTTTTTCACTGCAATACGCCGAGGGAACCGGCGATTGGACGGTCATACCATTAACCGGATCAATCCCCGGCAAAGGTTCATATCTTATTCTGGGACAAAGAGTAAATGAAACCGGACGGATACGGATCACTGCCGGCTCCGGTAACGTTAACAATAATATGTCATTAAGCAACCGATCATTCAGAGTAGCGCTTATCAATGATGCTGCGCCATTGACCGTTCCCAATCCATTCAGGGTCAACAGCGCGGGAGACAAAGCCAAAGGTTACATAGATATGGTCGGTGCAAGGAATGCCAGCGAGCAAGTTGCCGGTTATGAAGGACCTGCAGGCGCTACGGTATTCCCGCGCATTTCCGCGCAGGAAGGTATCCGCCGCGCGAGTCTGGTGGACACCAATGTCAACGGGAATGATTTTGTCAGCGTTCGGTACACAACAGTTCGTACCGGTGAATACCCGCATGGCGTTAATGATGATGAAATAGCGTTATATACGCCAAAAAATGCCGCACACGGCGCATGGGAACCCATTCCCTTTGTAGGGCCGGGCGCGGATAGTAATGCCAGTATCAGTGCATTGCTCGTTGCCGGGCAAACGGCGAATGCCGGCACTCCGGCGGCAACGTACGATGCGGTTACCGTTCCGGGTGCAGTGTCCATCAACGATTTGGTGGCCGGCAGCGCGGCGATTCAGCCGACTATTGCCGAGGGAGCAACATTCAGAACGGCAAAAGTTACCGGCAGCGGGGCGCCTGTATGGAACAATTCCGTTGCGCCTTCCTGGTCTTTTGCCGACGGCGATTTTCTGTACATAGAAGTGACCTCGGCGAATGGATCGGTGGTATATGTGTATAAAATAGCCGTTACCGTCACCAATGTATCGGGAACAGTTGCGGTAAGCGGTACATATACGATTAATCGTAATTCCACTATCCCATTGCAGCAGGTTTCCGTAGAAGCGCATACCAGTCAGGGAAGTACGACACCCATTGCCAGCGTTAATCCAAATCTTGCTGGTAATACATGGTCGCTGAGCGTACCGAGCGGGGAAACGGTGTGGTTCAAAGTAATGGTAACAGACAATACCGGTTATACGTTCGGCAGAATGGTATCCACCAGCGGGCAAGCGTATACCAGTAACACCCCGAATGTTACGCTGACTTTGGGCCCCTTTGCCGCGCCGGAACTGACGGCCTTTACCTTGATAGATGCCGATGCCAATGCCGGCAACAGACGAAACAAAACTGGTACTATCAATCAAGGCACCGGTGCTATAAGTTTTGCCAATACCAGTTTTACCACTGTTAATGTTGATACCGTTATTCATTTTCACCGGCTGGCTGCCAACTTTACGGTTTCATCGGGCAGCAGACTCCTGGTGGGAAATGTGGAACAGGAGAACGGTGTTACGACCAACAATTATTACAATGCCGTGACCTTTACGGTCGTTGCCGAAGATAATGCCCGTAAAACCTATACGATTGCAGGTCAGGTTCTTGAAGTGAACAGCTCTGCGGACGGCTCGAATAACGCAACCGCCGTTAACCGTGTGGTGGGTACTTCCAGCTGGCAAACCCAGGGTTTCGGCGTAATGATGATTAACACTCAAAATAATATGGGTATACCAAGTGAAAATATGCCGCTGGAAACAAGAGTTACCAACAAACTCAATTCCGGAATATGGAATGATACCGGTACCTATACCTATATAGGGCCTACGGGAAGGTCATTTTCCGGGGGAACCAGAATCAGAAATTCCGGCAACTGGACTTACCGGTTTGACGGCTATAAGAGCTATAATCTGAGCCTTAATGTCGCGGCCGGTTTTGATTATTACGATTATAAAACAGAGCAATATGAACCGCTGCCGGCTCACCGGCGCTGGAGACTGCTTGCCCATCAGGGCGATCCCACTCGTATGCGGGGCGCTTTGGGCTGGGAATTGGGCCGCCGCGTTCTGACCAATATGGGATGGCAGCCGCACGCGGACTGGGTATTCCTGTTTGTCAACAATCAATACAAGGGTATGTACATACTGACCGAAGTTATCAAACCGGAAAGTGAACGTCTGGATATTACTCCTTTGGTTACCTCAGTTCCTTCCGGCGGTAAACCCAACGGCGGCTTTGTCGTTGAAATGAACAACAGTTATTTTTATTTTAATGAAGGGGGAATGGTTCATAACCAATGGGACTGGGATAATGCTCAAAATCAATTTACCCACAATCGATATATCTTTGACGCAATGTACAACTTTATGACCAGCCACCAGAACCCTACCGATGGCAGAATACAGGGCATTATATGGTCGATGTCAGAACCGGATGAAAATCTGGGCTGGTACTATGCTGATCCGCCTCTGGGGAACGGCAGTAATCTGGACTGGAGTGCCACATTCCAAAACCATTTCCCCCGCAGGGCCATTGTCCTTCAGGCACGGCTTGGCACCGGTGCGGATTATAACCGGAGAAGCGCGCCCACCGCGCAATGGACTGTTGCGAATGATCCGGGTTCGGGAAATGGCATGGTGGGCCGTTCCAGTTTCTTATTGGACGGTACGCTGAATGGTAACAATGGCGGAGTAGCGGGCACCAGAACTTTGGAAAGTATGTATCCGGGTTATGCGTCAAGCACGTTTGTACAGGTATCGCAATTTATCCAGGAGACAGAAGACGCTATTTACGCGCGGGATTGGGGGACGAACGGAGTAGGCGGCTATCATGATAATCTGTGTGTCGATTCTCTGATTGACTGGCATATTGCCCATGAGCTGTTTGGTGACTGGGAAATGATTACCATGAACGGCCGGTTTATGCATTACGATCCTCGTGCCGGAAAACTGAAAATGGGGCCGATTTGGGATCTGGACGGGGCCTGGGGCAGCAGGGACGATGGGGGACCTCATCGCGGTGCGGGGCCGGGCTTCCTGATAAACACGCCGTTCTGGCTCAAAGAACTGTTTGGCAGGGAATTAACTTCCATGGCCGGCGGCAATTTGAAATCGAACCGCGCGAGACCCGGCGCTCCGCAGGATACCTACTATATTAACCGTTTCAAATCTCGCTGGAATGAGGTTTCCAGCCAGTTTAACGCTGAACTGGATCCGTTTATAGACGCGACGAACAGGCGGTTTAATAGGGTAGTGGGTTTTTCTCAAGCTACTCCTCCCATGCTGAACTACTGGACTCCCCATTACACACATAATGACACTGTTCGCATTAACGGCGACAGGGCCGCTTTGAAAACCACTATTTCTACCATGAGAAACAATCTGAACCCGATCTTCAATGGATATTAATAGTGACTACAATTTGTTATTTTAGCGGTACCGGTAATAGTTTATGGTCGGCGAAAAAGATCGCAGAACACATTGGCGCAGATTCGTGTGAGTTGATCAACATTGGCATTGCAGCGCAAAAAAGCGAAGTCATCATCGAAGCTGACGCCGTTGTGTTTGTGTTTCCGTCGTATGCGTTTGGACCGCCGGTTATTGTAAGCCGCTTTGCGCGGAATGCGGTGTTCAAGACACCTTATCTTGCCGCGCTGGTGACTTACGGATCCAGCCCCGGCGGAACGCTGGGGCTGCTCAGGAAGATTCTGCGGAAAAAAGGCATTGGAAAAATGTTTTTCGCCGGTATTCCATCGGTGGAAAATTATATTGCCCTGTTCGGCACGCCCAAAACAGAATCCATTGAACGCCGCACCGCCATGCAGCAAAAAGCAACCGAAGAAGCCGCGCGCTCCATCATTGAACGGCAGGAAAACCGCGTTAATACCTTTTGTCCTTTTTCAGCGTTTGTATCCTGGCTTTTTTCACTGGGGACAAAGGTATTGTACAAAAAATACCGTTTAAGCGATGAGTGCTGCGGCTGCGGCGTTTGTGAAATGATCTGTCCGGTGAAAGCTATTGCAATGATTGACGGGCATCCGGTATTTACGGCAAAGTGCGAACATTGTCAGGGCTGCGTTAATATATGTCCGTTACGCGCCATTCAATTTGGGCGCGCAAAATGGGGCACTCCCGGTTATTGTCATCCGGAAATTATAACGCAGGATCTGTCGAGAGACGAAGATGCGCAGATTTAAATATTATGCCCTGGTAACCGGGGCAAGTTCCGGCATAGGCCTGGCGATAAGCCGTGAACTGGCGCGGCGCGGGTACCCGCTGTTTATGGTCAGTAACGAAAAAGAAAAACTCAACGAAGCTGCTACGGAAATACAGGCCGAATATACGGTCAAGATCAAAATACTCTGCATGGATTTATCCCAGGCCGATTCGGCGCAAAAACTGTTTGACTACTGCGCGGAAAACAACATTCAAATAGAAATACTGGTAAACAATGCGGGTATTTTCTTTTTTAACGATGTTATTGATACGCCGCCTTTCCGTATGGAAACCATGATCAATCTGCATGTCCTTACTCCGGCAATGCTTTGCCGGCTTTTCGCAAAGCAGATGATAGACGCGCAAACGGAAGGGTATATTTTGAATATAACGTCAATTACTTCCCAAATGATGATGCCCGGTATCAGCCTGTACGGCGCCACAAAGAGTTTTGTCCGTTGTTTTTCCCGTGCTATGCGTCATGAAACCCTTGATCGCGGCGTCAGCATTACCGCAATCAGTCCCGGCGCGGTTGCCACCAATTTGTACAATTTGCCGCCGCGTTATATGAAACCAGGCCTTGGTCTGGGCATTATCATGAAACCCGAACGCCTGGCCCGGCTGGCTTTGGACAAAATGTTTCAGCGCAAAGCCGAATACATCCCCGGCGGTTTCAACCGTTTCTTCACCTTCCTCGTAAAATCACTCCCCGGCTTTTTTGTCAGAAAGATTAAGAAAAATGTACTCCCATCTTAAACACGGAGGCACGAAGTTTCACAGAGCACACGAAGGGGATGAGAGGAAAAGGTAGTAACGCTGTACTTTGAAGTTACGCCGTTCCATTCATTCTCTCTTTCTTTCTCCGTGTCCTTTGTGTCCCCGTGTTCTTTGTGTGAGAAATGGGGAAAAAATTAACCTAATCTATTCGCTATGGCATCGATGAAGTCCCAGGAGTTGAGTATTTTTGCGGGAGCGGGCTGCGCAATGCGGGCAAGGTCGCCGGTCATTTCGCCTGCTTCAACGGTGGCAAGGGTTGCCGCTTCCAGCTTCTGCGCAAAGGCGGCAAGCTCAGGCAGCTTGTCCAGTTCAGCCCGTTTCGCCAGTGCGCCGGTCCAGGCAAAAATTAACGCGATGGGATTAGTGCTGGTCTTTTCGCCTTTTTGCCAGCGGTAGTAATGCTGCTGCACTGTGCCGTGGGCGGCTTCATACTCAAACACCCCGGACGGAGATACCAATACGCTGGTCATCATGGCAAGGCTTCCCGAAGCGCTGGCGATCATATCGCTCTGCACATCGCCGTCGTAGTTTTTGCAGGCCCACAGAAAGCCCCCCTCGCCATTGACCACCCGCGATACCGCATCATCAATCAATGTGTAAAAATAACTGATGCCGGCTGCGGCGCATTGATCCTTATACTCGTTTTCGTATACTGCTTCGAAAATTGCCTTAAAGCGGCCGTCATACGTTTTGGAGATCGTGTCTTTGGTGGCAAACCACACCGGCACTTTTTCCTTGATTGCATAAATAAAACAGGCGCGGGCAAAACTGTAAATCGATTCATCAAGATTGTGCATTCCCTGCACAATGCCCGGGCCCTTCATGTCCGCCACCGTTATTCGCTGCGGTTCGCTTCCATTTGCCGGCGTGTACACCAGTTCCACTTTGCCCGCCGCGGGAATAAGCAGCTCCGCCGCCTTATACACATCGCCGTACGCGTGCCTGCCAATGATGATGGGCTTTTTCCAGCTTGACACCGTTGGCTGAATGCACGAAACGGAAATAGGCTTGCGGAATACCGTGCCGTCCAAAATTGCCCTGATTGTTGCGTTGGGGCTGGGAAACAGGTTCTTGAGATTGTACTCTGTTTTGCGGGCGGCATTACTGGTAATCGTAGCGCATTTCACGCCAACGCCCAGCCGCTGAATCGCCTCTGCCGACTGAACGGTTACTTCGTCATTGGTCGCTTCCCGATTCAGCAGCCCCAGGTCGTAGTATTCAACCTTAAGGTCTACAAAAGGAAGAATCAATTTTTCCTTGACCACTGCCCACAGGACTCTGGTCATCTCATCGCCGTCAAGTTCGGCAATGGCATTTTGCATTTGAATACGATTCATGATTTCTCCTTTTTTTCTACGGATCAAACGTTGTTTCTATGGGGACGCGCACCAGACTGACGTAATGGCCGTTGGGGTACAGCCTTTTTTCGCCGTTAACGATTGTTTCACGAACCGGGTACCGATGCCTGAACGCGCTGAACGAAGTTTCCGAGGCGCTTTCAAAAACCGCGACCTGAAAGATCCCGTTTTCGGTAAAATAAGGAATAAAGGCCATGACATGGAAGTATTGGCGCATCAGAATCGGCCGGCGGGGATTGCTTTTGGGCGGAGGGCCGCTCATTTCGTTGTTCACTGCGGCAAGGAAAAACCGGTTTGGTTCATCAATGGCAAGGGTATACAGCAATGGCCAGAGACCTTCAACGCCATAACCGGCATATTCCAAAAAGCCGGGGTACGAGTGAATGATGGAATTGTTTTTTCCCCGGAGAATTACCTGAGAAAACGGTTCTTGCCGTACTTCAATTTCATGGATGTTGCCAAAAGCGGGTGAATACAGGGTTGTCCCCGCCTGTGCGGCAAGGTTCCTGATCCAGTCAAGCCCAAAAAACGGATCGCGCAGTTCTTCCCATGCCTCGGTAAACGATGAACCGCGATCCCCAAAAGGCGCCTTTAACGGAGGAATCGCCAGCCTTTCTCCCGTGACCGGCCTTAGAATGCCGTCGATCAGCCACTTGGTAAAACCGGAGCAGTTAAGCCCCGGCTGCCCGCTCTGCTCCAGGCCGGAATCGATATACACATACTGTCCTGCCTGATCCATCGCGCCGTCATTGACATACCGTAATTCGGGCAGCTTTTTCCGTATATTTGCTATAAGCAATCGTTGTTCGCGGTAATTGGCCGGATTAGGTTCAAAGTATTTACGGGGAAATTTATTACCTGCAAGGTGTAATACTTCATCCAGCGGCATGGTGTATAAACGATCAAAAGAAACCGGTAATGGCAAAGAACGAACCATGAAGGCATCGTACAGTACCACATCCATCAGACACTTATCTGCGTTTAGGGGCCGGAACTGGACATAGGTGTTAAAATCACTGCGGAGGAATACGCGTATTCTGGTGGCCTCTCCGGTATCTTTCCGGCGGGTAAGTACCCATGAACCCTGTGCCCAGCCGGGAAATTTTCCGCTGTTATTGTGTTCCCGGGCAAAAATCACCATAAATTCATTCTGCGCGGCCTCGGCCCGCAGTTCGATATTGTCGCCGCCGGCAAGCCTGTACAGAGTTCGGGGTTGAGCCAATACTTTGACGGGATTTTCAAAAAACCAGGCATCTTTCACCCTGTTTCTCAAGGCAGAATCGTCGGCAATTTTCCCCACCGCCACATCCTGCCCAACCGCAAACTGCCCCACAAGACCAAGAAATATAAAGAAAAAAGTAAGAAAATGCATAAGTCCTCTTTAAGGGACTGGGGACTGGGGACTGGGGACTGGGGATCGTTGTTAGGTATCATAGCTGGTTGTTCACACGCTTAGATAGCAAACAATAATCCCCAGTCCCTAGTCCCTAGTCCCTGGTCCCTCTTTCTATTATCGGCATTTTTCTATATAATGTAAGGCGGAGGATGAATTGCTATGAGACTTTACAGCCGGGGGCAGGTGGTATTTTTTTCGATTTTGAGTACCCTCATTGCAGTGCTTTTTATGATAGGTACGGGGCTGCCGGGCCTTGGAGGTAAAAAACAGGGGATCGATAAACAGGCAAACGCGCAAGACGCTATTGCATCGGATGCCGCGGCGCCTGTAGTATTTGGTTTTGAACCGCAGCCAATTCAGGCGGCAATTCCCTACACCGAAGATGAACGTGAAAATATCACCATATATGAACGGCTTAACTCGGCAGTAGTAAACATTACCACCGAAATCATGGCGATCAACTGGTTCCTTGAACCGGTTCCCCAGGAAGGCGGTTCAGGGTCCGGCTCTATTATTGATGCCCGGGGTTATGTATTAACCAATCACCATGTTATCCAAAATGCCCACAAAGTATTTATCAACCTTGCCGATGGCAGCCAGTTCGAGGGAACCGTAATAGGTATTGATCCTGAAAACGACATTGCGGTGGTCAAATTTGATCCTCCCCGCGGCATGGAACTGCGGACGGTGCCTTACGGCGATTCAAGTAACCTGAAAGTAGGGCAGAAAGTGCTGGCTATTGGCAATCCCTTTGCCCTTGAGCGGACTCTTACCGTGGGCATTGTGTCCGGTTTGGGCAGGCCGATCCGGATTAACCGCCAGCATATTGTCCGCGATATGATCCAGACCGATGCTTCGATTAACCCCGGCAATTCAGGCGGTCCGCTGCTTGATACCCAGGGCCGTATGATAGGGCTTAACACGATGATCTATTCCCCCTCCGGCGGATCGGTGGGCATTGGTTTTGCTGTTCCGGTCAATACCGCCAAGCGGGTGGTGAATGAGCTTATCCAGCACGGCAAGGTACGCCGGGGCTGGATCGATGCGACCATGGTGCAGCTTTTCCCCGCATTGGTGCGTTATGCGAAATTTCCGGTTAACACAGGCCTTTTGGTTTCCCGCACCCGCCGGGGCGGCCTTGCGGAAAAAGCCGGTTTGCGGCAGGGCAGCGAGCCGGTGCAGCATGGGCGCAGCGTTATTTACCTTGGCGGTGACATTATCACTGCGGTTGACGGCCTGAAGATCAATTCACTGGCCGATCTGTATTCGGCTCTTGAAGACAGCAAACCCGGCGATATGGCCAAGGTTGAAATACTCCGGGGAGGAACGTACCACACTCTGGAAATTCCATTAGCCGACCGCGAAGAAGCCATGAACAACTAAGATGAATGATACGCCAGTTGCGAATCGGGTTCATATTGGTTTTTTTGGCCGCCGTAATGTGGGGAAGTCGAGTCTGGTGAATGCGGTTACGGGGCAGGACCTGGCGGTGGTCTCGGATACTAAAGGAACTACTACTGATCCGGTGTACAAGGCAATGGAACTGCTGCCCCTTGGCCCGGTTGTTATTATTGACACTCCCGGCATTGACGATGAAGGCGCGTTAGGTGAACTGCGGGTACGCAAAGCCCGGCAGGTACTGAACAAAACCGATATTGCTGTACTGGTACTTGATGCCTCTGCGGGTTCTCTGTGCGCCGCCGAGAAAGATCTCATCGAAATTTTCACCACCAAAAAAATACCATATGTGCTTGCGGTGAATAAATGCGATTTAGGAGGGAGTGGGGAGTGGGGAGTGGGGAGTAGGGATGGTTGTTTGGTGAGTAAAGGTACTTCCGAGCAATCTTCCTGTAATTCGAACTACGATAATAATTCTGAGTTACACCCTAATACTTCGAATCGCACCCCCCAGTCCCCAGTCCCCAGTCCCCAGTCCCTTCTTTTAAGTGCCAAAACCGGCTATAACATTGATCTGCTGAAAGAAACAATTGCGGCGCTTGCCGGTACCGGTGAGAACGAAAAAAGGCTTGTTGGTGATCTGATTAAGCCGCTTGATGTGGTTCTTCTGGTGGTTCCTATTGATAAAGCCGCGCCTAAAGGCCGGTTAATTTTGCCCCAGCAGCAGACCATTCGTGACATTCTGGAATCGGGGGCCATTGCCGTTGTGGTCAGGGACTTTGAGCTGAAGGATGCATTGGCTGGTTTGGGAAAACAGCCCGCACTGGTTATATGTGACAGTCAGGTGTTCGCGCAGGCTGCCGCCGAAGTGCCGCCGGAGATACCGCTTACCTCTTTTTCAATTTTATTTGCACGGTATAAAGGCTGGCTGGAAACAGCCGTTCGGGGCGTTGCCGCGCTGAACGATATACAAAACGGCGGCACCATTTTGATTTGCGAAGGCTGCACCCACCACCGCCAGTGCGACGACATTGGCACCGTAACAATTCCCCGTATGATAAAAGCATACACCGGCACAGAACCGGCATTCAGTTTCTGCTCCGGCGGCGATTTCCCCGAAGACCTTTCCCCCTACCAAATGGTCATCCATTGCGGTGCCTGCATGCTCAACGACCGTGAAATGCACTACCGCCAGCGATGCGCCGAAGATCAACACATTCCCTTTACCAATTACGGCATTGCCATTGCCCATATGCAGGGAATACTGGAACGGAGTATAACGTTGTTACCATTTCGATTAATCCCTTGACAAATTTGGAATAATCTATTAATAATAAACAAAATGCAACATTATATAATGCCGTTTATTTTGCTTATTAATGAAATGTCGCCATATTTACTTTTGGCTTTTCTCTTTGCCGGGTTTATGAAGGCATATATACCAAAAGAAAAATATGTGGGGCGTATTGCAAAACCGAATTTTACCTCTGTGTTATGGGCTACATTTGCAGGAATACCATTGCCTTTTTGTTCCTGCGGCGTGATTCCAATGGGAAGTTCGTTACACAAGGAAGGCGCAAGTAAAGGCGCAATCGTTTCTTTTCTTACTTCCACTCCCCAGACAAACATACACAGTATTATAGCGACATATTCTCTTTTAGGATTGCCTTTCGCAATAATTCGTCCAATTGTGGCAATAATTTCAAGTTTTACAGGAGGAATTACCGCAAACAAATTGAGTACAGCAGCGGTTTTGAAAAACGATATTGAAATCAAAACTGAAGATGTAAAAAATAACAAAAGTAAAATGCTTCAGGTTTTCCATTATGGTTTTGTAGAAATGTTGCAGGATATAGGAAAATGGCTGCTCTTTGGAATTTTCTTTGCTGGAATACTTGCCATTTTTCTTCCAGATGATTTGTTTTCAACTTATTTAAACAATCCAATGTTAAATATGCTGATTGTTTTGCTTATAGCGTTACCTACATACACCTGTGCCATTGGATCAATTCCCATGGCAGCAGTTTTGTTGATGAAAGGGTTATCTCCAGGCGCTGCTTTTGTATTTTTAATGGCTGGACCGGTAACAAGCATTGCTTCCATGACCGTAATAGGTAAAACTATGGGTAAACGTATATTAATTATATACATGGCAAATATTGTTATAAATGCCCTGGTATTCGGCCTGGTTATTGATTATCTCATTCCTTCGTCATGGCTTACAATGAATATGATTAATCACAACTTGCTTTGCGGAAGCAGTATCGAAAGCATTTCCATATTTAATACAATTTGTTCAATAATATTTATTGGTTTAATAATAAACGCTTATTTTCAAAAATATCTTGAATCAAAAAAGAAAAAATGCAATAATTGTTGCAGTAAGAATCTGGTATAGAATGCAAATCAACCGTGAATATATCGAAAACCTGCTGGATGAGGCAAAAACTGCCGGTGACGCGTTTATCAGCCGTACGCTGGATAAAGCGGAAAAGAGCGAGCCTCTCAGTCACCGTGAAATCGCCGCACTGCTGGTAACCGGGAACCCTGAACATCTAAAACAGATTTTTGCCATTGCCGGGGCGATCAAGCGGCGGATTTATGGCAGCCGGATTGTGATGTTTGCTCCGTTGTATGTCAGTAATTATTGCGTAAACCGCTGCGCCTATTGCAGCTTTAATTGCGGGCATGATTTTGGCCGCCGCAAGCTGACCATGGACGAACTGCGGGAAGAAGTAACCATACTCGAAAAAATGGGCCACAAACGGCTTGCCCTTGAGGCTGGCGAACATGACAGCGAATGTCCCATCGACTATATTCTTGAGTGCATAGAAAATATATATGAGATGAAGTTTGAAAATGGGGCAATTCGCCGCATCAATGTGAATATTGCGGCAACGACGACCGAAAACTACCGCAAGCTGAAAGATGCGGGAATAGGCACCTATATTCTGTTTCAGGAAACATACCACGAGCCAACGTATGAGCGTGTCCACCTTGCCGGTCCAAAAAAAGATTTTGCCTGGCACCTTGATGCGTTTGACCGCGCTCAGGAGGCGGGTATCGATGATGTCGGCGGCGGTGTATTGTTTGGTCTGGCGGATCCTTATTTTGAGGTTCTTGGCCTGATGCTGCACAATGAACATCTGGAAAAAAAATACGGCGCGGGCTTTCATACGATTTCTGTTCCCCGGCTCTGCCCGGCAAGCGGTATGAACATTGCCGATTTTCCCAATCTGGTAGACGATATTACCTTTGCAAAAATTGTTGCCATTATTCGCATTGCCGTTCCCTTTACGGGAATGATACTTTCAACCAGAGAAGACCACGGCATGCGAAAAAAACTGCTGCAGCTGGGAATCTCGCAGATCAGCGCCGGTTCCCGCACCACCGTCGGCGGCTACTCACAATCCGCGCAGAACGAAACACACCCCCAGTTTTTGGTAAACGATGATCGCAGCGCCCTTTCAATCATTACCGAGCTGATGGACGACGGTTATATTCCCAGTTTTTGCACCGCCTGTTACCGTAACGGCAGAACCGGCGACCGCTTTATGTCGCTGGCAAAATCGGGCCAAATCGGCAATGTCTGCCTTCCCAATGCCTTGATGACCCTGAGCGAATATTCCATGGATTACGGCGACGCTGCATTTCAGGAAAAAGCCGCCGCCATTATTGGCCGGGAAACGGCACACATTGCCGACGAACACATACGCCAAAAGACCATCGAAAACGTCGAAAAAATACGCACCAACAAAGGACGCGACTTTTTTGTATGAATGATAGTGAAATTTTGCATTTGATTGCGACAGAAAACGCTGATGAGATTGAATCATTGTTTGCCAGAGCCTGTGAAGTGCGGGAAGCGCATTATGGGAAAAGTATCTATTTTCGGGGCTTAATCGAGTTTACCAATTATTGCAAAAATGACTGTTACTATTGCGGTATACGCCGATCCAATGCAAAACTTGAACGGTATCGGCTTTCGTTAGACGACATTACTGACTGTTGCCGTGCGGGCGCCAAACTTGGATACAAAACCTTTGTATTGCAGGGCGGCGAAGATCCCTTTTTTACCGATACTCGCATTGCGGAAATCGTTTCGGCCATTCGCGGTGAATTTCCCGATTGCGCCATTACCCTGTCTGCCGGTGAACGAAGCCGGCAGGCGTACGAACTTTTTTTCCGCGCCGGGGCAAACCGCTATCTGTTGCGCCATGAAACCGCCACGGAATCCCATTATGCACAACTCCACCCGCCGTGTATGAATCTTGCCAGCCGTATGTTATGCCTGCGCGATCTCAAGGAAATTGGGTATCAGGTGGGAGCTGGTTGTATGGTAGGGAGTCCGTATCAAACGCCGGAACATCTTCTTGCGGATCTTCGTTTTATGGAAACATTCCGGCCGCATATGGCGGGCATTGGCCCCTTTCTTCCCCAAAAGGATACGCCTTTCGGCATGGAACCGGGCGGCACCGTGCAGCTCAGCCTGAAAATGATTGCCCTTACCCGCCTCTTGCTGCCGCAAGCGCTTATCCCCGCCACCACCGCCCTTGGCAGCATAACACCTAACGGCAGGGAATTGGCTCTGCAGGCTGGGGCAAATATCATCATGCCAAATCTGACCCCATTGACGGCGCGCACACTCTACGCGATATACGACCACAAACTCAATGCCGGCGACGATGCCCTTGAATACCAGCGCTACCTTGAAGCAATGGTCCGCGGTATTGGCCTTGTACCGGACCTATCCCGCGGCGACGCCTGTTAGGAATTTTCTCCCATTTTTTCACACCAAGACGCCAAGATCGCGAAGGACGCAAAGGGAAGAAAAGAGGAAAATCGAATAAATGCAACTTGATCTAATTTGCCAGAGGGATAATACTGTATACATGGATATAACCAAGACCGTGCTATTGCTCGTTGATGTGCAGAATGATTTTTGTCCGGGGGGCGCTCTGGCCGTGCAGGATGGTGATGGCATCATTGCGCCGCTTAACAGGCTGGCCGCCGCTTTTGCCGCCGCCGGAGGCCGGGTTGCCGCTACCCAGGATTGGCACCCGCAGGGACATTTTTCGTTTGCTTCCTCGCATACGGACAAAAAGCCGGGGGACATCATTACTCTTGCAAGCAGGGAACAAGTACTCTGGCCGGATCATTGTGTGCAGGGAGAATCGGGTTCTGCGTTTCACAGCGGACTCGATCTAACGCCGATCAACATGATCATCCGCAAGGGTTTCCGCAAAGATCTGGATTCCTATTCCGCTTTTTTTGAAAACGATCGCATAACACCCACCGGTCTTGCGGGCTGGATACAGGGGCTTGGCATAGAGACTATTATTATCGGCGGACTGGCTACGGATTACTGTGTATTGTACAGCGCGATGGATTCCCAAAGACTGGGTTTCAATACCGTTATCATTGAGGATGCGGTACGCGGAGTAAACTATCCCGCAGGCTCGGTAGAAAAGGCCATTGCCGAAATGCGCGCCGCCAATATTCGCTTCGCCGATTCCGCGCAACTGTTACAGGAACTTTGCTAATGGTACATACATCTGCGTTGTTTACGGATTTTTATGCGCTGACCATGGCGCAGGGTTATTGGAAACAAAATATGGCCTGCGGGCGGTCGGACCGTGGGCGGTCTGAGGACCGCCTTGCGATCTTTGAGGTTTTTTTCCGGCGGCAGCCGTTTAACGGCGGTTATGCGATATTTGCCGGATTGGGAACATTACTGGAAAGCCTTGTCTCATTTACCTTTTCCGATGAAGACATCGCTTACTTGAAAAGCCTGAATTTGTTTGAAGAAAACTTTATCGAATACCTGCGCAACTTTCGCTTTTCAGGATCACTGTGGGCCGTTGATGAAGGGACAGTGGTCTTCCCTCAGGAGCCATTGATCCGAATCGCCGGCGGCCTGATTGAATGTCAGCTTATCGAAGGACTGCTGCTCAACATCATTAACTTTCAAAGCCTGGTCGCCACCAAAACCCGCCGGGTTTGGCTTGCCGCGGGGAAGGGCACCGTTATGGAATTCGGGCTGCGCCGCGCCCAGGGGCCGGATGGCGCAATGTCTGCGTCAAGGGCTGCGTATATCGGCGGCGCGATGGGAACTTCCAATACTCTGGCAGGAAAACTTTTTGGCATACCGGTATTGGGAACCATGGCCCATTCGTGGGTGATGTCTTTTCCCAACGAGGAATTGGCTTTTGACGCTTACGCCGAACTCTATCCTGACAGAGCCGTATTTCTTATCGATACCTATGATACCCTGAAAAGCGGAATCTACAGCGCAATACAATCGGGAAAAAAACTCAAAGAGCGGGGAAAGTGTTTTGGAGTGCGCCTTGATTCGGGCGATATTCAATACCTTTCCACCGAAGTACGCAGGATGCTGGACGAGGCAGGACTGAACGATGCGGCGATTAGTGTATCCAATGAGCTTGATGAATCGATTATTCAGACCCTGGTAAATTCCGGCGCGCCGGTTGATGTATGGGGCGTGGGTACACGGATGGTCACCGGCGGTGATGATCCGGCTTTTAGCGGCGTATACAAAATGGCGGCCTGCGAAGATGCAAACGGACAAATGGCGCCGGTGATGAAATTTTCAGACAACCCGGAAAAAACCACCAACCCCGGCATTAAGCAGTTGTGGCGAATACGGGATAGCCGGGGCGCGGCAATTGCCGATGTGCTGGCGCTGGACGAACCCGATGAAGACTCATTGTTTAATGCGGGCAGCCGCTGCCGGTTCTGGCATCCTTCCGCCGACTACCGGCATTTTTACCACACCATTGAGGAAGCGCCGCAGCCGCTCCTGCAGCATTATCTTGCCGATGGCAAACCATGCCGCTCGCTGCCATCACTGGACGAAATCCGCGCCCATTGCACCGCCGACCTTGCCAGTTTTGACTCCACCTACAAACGCTTACTCAATCCCCATGTATACAAGGTGTCCATTACAGAAAAACTGCGCGAACTGAAGCTGGAAAAATTAGGCATGAGAAATGAGAAATGAGGAATTAAAAGACAAATAATCTGAGCTCTCTGTTCTTCCCTTCCCCTTGACTAATGTGCGGATAAGGTGTACACATTAGTATAAGGATGAATCAAATGTTTATTAAAGTGTTGCTGCTTCTGTTATTTTTTGCGGTTACGGTTTTTATCGGACTATACTTCCGTAAAAGAGCGTCCAGTGTAAACGATTTTGTATTGGGCGGGCGTAATGTCGGGCCGTGGCTGTCGGCATTTTCGTATGGTGCGACTTATTTTTCCGCCGTGGTGTTTGTCGGATTTGCCGGTCAGTTTGGCTGGAGGTTCGGTACCTCGGCAGTATGGATTGGTTTGGGCAATGCCCTTATCGGCTCATTGATGGCATGGTTCATACTGGGCAGACGCACCCGGGTCATGACCAATCACTTAAAAAGCGCGACCATGCCGGAATTTTTCGGCTCAAGGTATATGTCTTCGGCATTAAAAATTGCCGCCTCTGCCATCGTTTTTATCTTTTTAATTCCATACACTGCCTCGCTGTATAACGGTCTTTCGCGGCTTTTTGGAATGGCATTCGGCATACCTTTTGAATATTGCATTATTGCCATGGGGATTTTGACCGCGATTTTTGTGGTTGCGGGCGGATACTTTGCGACGGTTGTCAACGATTTTATTCAGGGTACGATCATGTTGATTGGTATTACCGCCATTATCGCCGTGGTTCTGAAAGACAACGGCGGTTTAATGGGGGCTATCGGCGAACTTGCCGTTATCCCTGTTGAAGCTGCAAGAGTTGGTCCGACAGGAGGCCCATTGATAGAGGCTCCCGGTGTCTTTACGTCGTTTTTTGGTCCTGACCCCATATCGCTGTTAGGCGTCATTATTCTTACTTCGCTCGGCGCGTGGGGATTGCCGCAAATGGTCGCGCGGTTTTATTCGATTAAAAGCGAAACGATGATCACAAAAGGCGCAATTGTTTCTACCGTTTTTGCGATTTTCATAGCGGGCGGCTGTTATTTCATTGGCAGTTTTGGACGCCTGTACGCGCACATGGATATTTACCGGACAAACGGCAGCGTTATTTACGATGCCATCGTTCCCGGCATCCTTTCCGGAATGGGCCCTATTATGATAAGTTTGGTGGTAGTCCTGGTGTTTGCGGCATCCATATCCACTCTTTCTTCATTGGTGATGGCTTCCGCTTCAACCCTGACTCTGGATTTTTTGCGAGGCCATGTCATCAAAAAAATGAGCGATACAAAACAATTGATTATTATCCGTATATTGATAGTGGTTTTTATCATTTTATCCTCGGTGATTGCAATTGATAATTATCATAATAGTCTTAAAGGGGGCGTTACCTTTATTGCGCAGCTTATGGGCATTTCATGGGGCGCTCTGGCGGGTTCATTCCTTGCTCCCTTCCTGTACGGTTTGTACTGGAAACGTACCAGTAAACTGGCTGTGTGGTGCTGTTTTATATTCAGTACTTCGGTTATGATTCTGAACATTTTTTTCAGAAGTTCATTCCCGCCGATTTTACAGTCGCCGATTAATGCTGCCGCTTTCTGTATGCTTGCGGGATTAATTATTGTGCCGCTGGTAAGTTTAATTACAAAAGCGCCCGACAAAGCGGCGGTGGATAATTGCTTCTCTTGCTACGAACAGGAAGTAAGCGTAAAAGTAAAAGACGATCTTGGCGGTTGAGGAATGAGGAAGGAGTATAAACTATGAGTAGTGAACAATTGGCGTTGTTGGGTGATGAGGCGATTGCGTTAGGGGCGCTTCACGCGGGGATTAGCGCGGGATACGGGTATCCGGGTACGCCTTCGACAGAGATATTACAGTATTTGATTAACGAATTTAAAAAGGGCGGGCCGGTCGCGCGATGGTGCGCGAACGAAAAAACAGCGCTTGAAGCAGCCATTGGCGTTTCTTTTGCCGGACGGCGATCAATCGCTACCACAAAGCATGTGGGGCTGAATGTTGCCGCCGATCCTTTTATGAATGCTGCCTTATTGGGTATTAAGGGCGGTCTGGTTCTTGCTGTCGCCGATGATCCCAGTATGCACAGTTCGCAGGGCGAACAGGATTCCCGTTTCTATGCTGCTTTTGGAATGGTTCCCTGTCTTGAGCCGCGCAGCCAGCAGGAAGCGTATAACATGACCCGCGAGGCATTTGATGTTTCCGAACGGTTTCAGATTCCGGTCATCGTTCGATTCTCAACCCGGCTTGCCCATTCCAGGGCGGGAGTAACGCCGCGGGAAGGCATTGCACAAAATCCGGTTTCCAAAACAACAGAAAAACAACGCTGGATACTAACCCCCGCCTTTGCCCGTAAAAACTATGCGCTGCTCATTGAAAAACAAAAAGACTTCCTTGCGTGGTCTACGGCAAATCCGGTTAATAAACTGGAACTGCCTGCCAAAGACGGCGCAAAATACGATCTTGCAATAATCACCGCCGGATTGGGCGGCAACTATTACGAAGAAAACCTTGATGATTTTATTGCAATGCGCGGCGGAAAAGCGCCGGCTCGCCTGCACATTGGCGCATACCCGCTGCCGGAAGAATCAATCCGTAAGTTGTGTGCCGTTTCAGAAAAAGTGCTGGTGCTTGAAGAAGGGCAGCCCTTTATCGAGAAAAGGCTGCGGGGGCTTTTGCCGCAAAGTATTGCAATCGCCGGAAAACTTGCCGGATTCGACGGCCCTGCCAAAGAAGGCGATCCCGGTCCGGTTGTTCGAGCCGGAGAACTTGATCCGGATAATGTACGCGCCGCTCTTGGCTTGCCGCCCCGGCAGCGCATTGTGGTGCCCGGCCTTGATCCTGCAACCCTGCCCGGCAGACCGCCGCAATTGTGCCAGGGCTGTTCCCACATGGACAGCTATGACGCAATTAAAAAAGCAGTGGCGGCAATCGATCCCCGGCCTGGTCACCCCGACGTGGGGATCAATGCTGACATTGGCTGTTATTCGCTGGGCGTTGCGCCGCCGTGGGAAGTTCCCGAAAGCATCGTCTGCATGGGCGCATCGGTAAGCATGGCAAAAGGCGCGGCAGATGCCGGCCTGCCATACAGCATTGGCGTTGTGGGCGATTCAACTTTTATCCATTCAGGCATTACCTGCCTTATCGATGCAGTGGCTGCGAATGTTCCCATGACCTTGGTCATCCTTGACAATTCCGTTGTTGCCATGACCGGTTGCCAGCCAACCATGGTCCCCTCCGAAAAACTGCGCGATCTGATCATTGGCTGCGGCGTAAACCCTGAACACGTTCTCGTTCTGGAAGCCAAAAAACAACAAGTCGATGAAAATGCCGAACGCCTCAAAGCCGAGATCAAATACCGCGGCCTGTCAGTCGTCATTTTCCAACGCGAATGTTTAGAAGCCCTGCGAAAGAAAAAGTAGGGATCGGGGACTAGGGACTGGGGACTGGGGACTGGGGACTGGGGAGAGCGATTCGAAAGTAAAGCGGGTTACAACATACTTCATAGCAGGTTATCAACACGTAAAAATTACGAACAACGCTCCCCAGTCCCCAGTCCCCGTTCCCTAGTCCCCAATTTTGGAAGCCAATGTAGTGTGCCGATTTTCCATTCGCAGAAATTATCGTCTTTAATCTGGTAGCTCATGTTTGCTAATGCGGCGGCGCGGGAGGAAATTGACGGCGGGGGAGGGAGGTCATCAAAGTTAATGAGGAATGAGGGTGCGGCCTTGCCGCCATGAGTAATGAGGGCTGCTCCCAGAACCGGCTGCGAAAAACGGCAGTCGATAGCTTCACTCACCGGTTCAAAAAAATCATCCGAAAGTGCAATGTTAAGCTCTGTTCCGAATAGGGAATAGGGACTAGGGACTAGGGACTGGGGACTGGGGAGCGTTGTTTGTTGTCTTAATGTGTTGGTAATGAGCTTTACTTTCAAACCACTATCCCTAGTCCCTAGTCCCCAGTCCCCAGTCCCCATTTTCTTCGCAAGAGCCTTCAACTCCTCGGTCGAAAGTGTTCGTTTGAGCGTTGCAAGCGGGGCTACCCAGGGGAATGACCATGCGCCGGGCAAACCAGCGGCGAACAGCTCTGCGCTCCACTTCCGCAAAAGCAACCGAACATCACGATGCGGCACCAGTACCAGCAGCTGAAAAAATTCTGTATCTTTCATCCTTGTTTCTTTGTTATTACCCAAAGTTTATACCACACAAGGATTTATGTCAGCCCCAATTACTCTTTATCAAGAATTTAATCGACCGTTTAATTTGTACAGTTATCAGAAGGTGTTGTGTTAGACGTCCTTTGGGGGAAATTCCGCTTAATTTGTCTAAATTCGGTAGAATGACTTGAAGATATTGAGCAATTTAGATATCTTTATATAGAAGGTACGACTGTACAAATTAAACGGTCGTTTAAATTCCCTGTTTTATATAAGGAGGATGTTTATGAAATTTGTACGGTTAGCGACCTTTCTTTTTTCCCTTTTCTTTCTTACCTTTTCTCTTATTACCTGCGATCTCTTCAACGGAGCCGCCGATCCGTATCTGCTCGACAAACTCAACGAAGAGCTGGCCTACAGCAACGCGCCGTGGGTGCCTTTGCGGATTGTTGCGCCGGCGGATTTGGGGACAACCAATATCCTGCCGGGCCAGCAGCTGCGGACGGTTAAACTGGGATATTCTTTTAAGCTGGTTTTTGTTCCCGCACCGGGCGTTCCCTTTCAGGGCTGGGATGCATGGGTGGACGGAGAAGGACTTTGGTCATCATGGAGAAGAAGCTCCGGCACCAGCAGTCCGGATATTGTAAACTTTGTCAGACTGAATAGTGAAGGAACAGAGGTGGAAATATTTGTGTATAAAATGCCGCCTTCCGGTGATCTGTATATAGGGCCGGTCGGAGCATTGGCAGGTACCATCAACAATATACAGCCGAGCGTGGGACAGCCGCCGTTAGGCAGTATCTTCCCCGGGCGCCTTGAAAACATAAGGCCCGGCTATGGATTTAATATGTCATTCCAGCCGTCAGCGGGTTACCCCTTTCGCGGCTGGCAGCTGCGTTCCGGGCTTTCGCCTAACGGCGTAGTGTTTTCAACATGGACAGAAGGGGAAGGCACCGTCAATAACGAACAGTATGATTGGAACATCCAATGGGTAAAAAGGAACGCTTCCGGCACCGACATAAGCGTGATCGTTGGCGCGCTTCCTGCTGGTATATCAAGCGTTACGGACATAATAATTGGACCGTTGGGAATAGAGATGCCTATTTTAAATGTTGCCACAAACCCGGGAGGCTTGGGGAATATCGCTTCGACCATAACGCAGGAAACCCCCGTGCGTCTCACGTATGCGTTTACCACAACTTTTACGCCGTCTGCGGATTATCCCTTCCGCGGCTGGCAAATTCTTGTAGATAATGCAGTATGCGCAAAATGGGAACTGGCAAACTGGACATCTACAAACGCATATTCCGGTATTAATGTAGAATCCGGGTGGAATGTACGATGGCGTCTTCTTCCCCAAGGCGCTCCCGGCACCGAAATGGAAATAACGATACTGTCTGTTCCTGATAGTGTTATCAGCGGCAATAAGACCATTACCATTATGTCTTTGGACGGCGATAAAGGCAATGTTTCCGCATCTTTACAGATTCCGGATACCGCATGGGGTGTATTAACGCCGCTAGTCGGCGTTCGGCGTCAAAGTTTTCCGTTTGCGATAGAGTTTGCGCCCAATGCATCATTTGCATTTACCGGTTGGAGAGCGTATGCAGGTTCTGTTGCGCCCGGCAATCTGGTTGATGATGATACTATAGTACAGTTTGGTAATCGCAATCAGTTAAGAACCAATGTGACGATACATACAGACGCTGCTATCATTCTTGTGCCGTGGTGCGAATTGCGGCCTGCGGTCTCCCGTTCCAGTCCGCCGTTAATCCCCGCAATCAGTCCGTTTCCTTATGATCAAAAAATTACTGTATGGTTCAATATGAATATTAACCACAACACGGCGGTAATCGGAGATACAATCAAGATAAGCGCAATATACACAACGGGGCAAAACAACGGACAGCCGTTTGAAGCTGATGGCGATATTGCAAACTATTTCAGGATATCCGATTATAACAGTGCAGAACGCCGGCTGGAAATATCCGTAAAAGACGATACAGCCTATCCCGCAACGCATTTACAACTGCTCAATATAAGCGTTGCAATCGCAGGTATAAAAACCGCAAGCAATCTGGAAATGGCTGCACCGCAGACCATTACGTATTTAACTGATACCAGCAAAGCGCAGAAAATCTACGAGGCGAGTAATATCAGAGCAAGCAGAAACGGAACAAGCTACTTTAGCAATTATAATACGGTATGGCAGGACAATACTATTGACCGGCGTTTTAATCAGGGAAAAATCGCGCCTTATGATTTTAGCACAGTGCATTTGTCGTTTTCTGTAATAACACCGGAAGGCGTTACGCAAACACCCGACCGTTTTTATGTATACGAAAGAATGTACGCCGATATAGCGGGTTATTCTTTACACTCTCCCATTAATAACGGGCCGTATGAATATTTAAATCTTGTACCGACAAACAATGTGTATACTATCATCCATCCGCTGGGAACCGGAAGAACAGACCAGCATAAACCTTCAGGCATAATGCAGTTGATAATAGTCCCGTGGAATGACAGCTATAGAGATGAAAATGGACCCATAAGACAGGAGAGGGACGCGGCTTTTGCCGCAGGGCATTTTGTGACGGTTGTCATGGACAATGCCGCTCCCGGTGTGAATGATATCGGCGCCGTTCTGACGGGTGGAGCATTGAACAATGGTGTGTATAACTTTGCAAGAAACACATCTTTTACCTTAACGATGAATGAACTCAGCAGCCTTGCCGACAACAGTACTTTACGCGGAATACATTATACAGAAGCGTTTAACCGCCCCTGGACAATGGACGAATGGAATAATTTGCAATGGCGCGTAACAGTGCCGGGCGTAGTCATATCCGGTGTTGAAGTTGAAATCACTTCCGGCTGGCAGTCTGTAGAACAACCTGCGCCGCATTTCACGCGAAGCCTTATAGGCTGGAACGAAAATCCGGAGTATACGCTTTTAATCGAATTCCGCGACATGATGGGGAATGTGGGATCTGTTCCGAGTGCTTCTTCTCCAAAGTTTCGAATAGTATCCGACGTGCCCGTGCCGGTAACTGGCCTTGTAGCTGCCTGCGCAGAAACAGATACCGGGACAAATCGTACAACAACCATAACGGTACAATGGATATTACCTGCGGTAATGGACAGGGCTATTCTTACAATGACCGATTTCCCGGATATAGAAAAAACAAGGACTGGGACAGGCGCACAGATGCAGGAGCATACTTTTACTGTTCCGTCTGCCGTTATTTCCGGCGTGAGGGACGGGCAGGCGGTAAATAATGTAATAAGGTACGACATAAGCGTAGTTGCGCATAACGCCGCCGGGTCTTCTTCTGCTGTAAACCGAAGAATATGGAATGTGCCGGGAATGAACGTGAGCGAAACTGTATCAATAACGGAAATAAATACGCCCGCCGGTCTTGCGGCAATGCCGGCAAACGCAACGGGGCAGTACGCGCTTACAAGCAATATCACTATGACAAGCCATATACCGATCAATAATTTTAGGGGCAGATTTTACGGCAACGGACATACGATCAGGATGGAACAAAATGTCTTTGGCAATAATTTATCTAATATAGGTATCTTCGGAATAACAGGAATACAAGGCTCAACAACAGATAACACTGTTATCCGCGATTTAACTGTGGAATACGCAAATGTAACTGTAACTGGATGGGGAACAACTTGGGCAGGCGGCATTACAGGACAGGCAAACGGAAACACAAAGATACTTAACTGTATTGTAAAAAGCATAACGGAGAGTAATATTTTAAGGCTTAATACAACTGCGCGGGCAGGGCTTGGCGGTATTGCAGGTTTTATGAGAGATACATCAAGTATAGAAAACAGTCTCGCCGCTTTAAATGTTACTCTGGACAATATAAGCGGAGCTAATGAAATTAATAGCGGCGGCGTTGTTGGCAGAATTGAAGGCTCAGGCATAGCTTTTGACAATAGAGCTAATATTTCTTACGTTACCAGTATTGGAACGGTGAGCATGAACAAAGTAAACAATGTGGGCGGCTTAAACTTCTGCGGCGGTATTGCAGGAGCTGTTACAAGAGCCAATTTGTCAAACTGTATTTTTGGCGGAAAAATAAATGTGGGAAATATCTCCTCCGATGGAGATGTCTTAATTGGCGGGTTAGCTGGAGCCTTCGGAAGTGGAACAAGGAGTACTGGAACACACATAGGATATGTTTATAAATGCAAGGTTACAGGAAGTATAAGTGTACGCAACTACGGTAACGCTCCTTTTCTTTTAGGCGGTGTGGTAGGTCATGTGGCTGGTACTAACAATAATAATAGGGTTATGTTTGAAGATACTGAATATTCTGCAGGGGAAATATATGTTGAACAGAATGGCGAAGAAGGAATTCGGGTAGGCGGTTTTGTTGGTCAATTACGGAATTTTGGTGATTTTATAAACTGTCATTCTTATGCCGCCAGCATTACTGCTTCTACCACAAATATTATCACTACCACGAACCATATGATAGGCGGCTTTGCTGCAGAAATGCTTCAATCAGATATTTATGGCTGTTCAAGTTCAAGTAATATAATTGTCCCGGCAACTCATGCTGCCACAGGTGATCTGTTTGTAGGCGGATTTGTTGGAACAATGGCTCTACAGGATGATTGGCCGTCATCTTTGACAAACTGTTTTGCTACAGGGTCAATTACAGTAGAATCCAGCAATCCCTCGGCAGATGGAGTTTTCGTTATTGGCGGTCTTGTAGGTCGTTCGTATATTTTTTATGGGTCTGGATTTAACACAATTAATAGATCTTATGCTACAGGTGATATTATCGCTATTAGCTCTAATATCATTATTAGTCCTAATAGCGCTGCTTCTCTTGTTGGCGGTCTCGTCGGAAATGCGCAAACAACGCATATAAGAGAATCTTTCGCAACCGGAAATGTAACTGCCCGTAAAGGTACAGGAGGCGACGGGAATATAGCCGCCGGCGGACTTGTTGGTTTTATTGAAACTCAGTCTCTGATTGAAAACAGCTATGCTCTTGGAAATGTAATAGCGGACAACCCCAATACCGCTAATGCCGTGCTTTATGCCGGAGGGCTTATTGGTAATATGAATATTAATGCGAGTAATTCTGTTACGCGCAGTTTTGCCGCAGGCAGTGTAAGCGCGCGTAACGCCTCGGTAAGCGCAACTACCAGAGCCGGAGGTTTAGTTGGGTGGAGAAACAACGGTCAAATACAAAACAACGCGGCGTTAGGCGCAAGTGTAACAGCGCAGGGCGGTGGAACCCGTGTTGCGGCGCGGATTTACGGAAATCCGACAACAAACATTGGCAGCGGCAATTATGCGCGAGATACAATGCGTTTAGAGGTTAGCGATGTTTATAATACCTTTCACTTCCCATTCTGGAACGGCGAAGGCGCGGATCCGGCAATCTATTACAGATATCCTGCAAGTACAGGTTTTACTACTCCTAACGGTGAAAATGCGGCAGAAAGCGCGTTTCGCAATCAAGCATTCTGGCAAAGCGGCCTTAACAATTTAAGCGGCAGCATTACTTTCCACACCGGTTCGCCAACAGGAACGCGGATATCAAGGACAACTGTCGATACGCCGATATTCGTAAATTACAGCGGGAATGAAAATATTACTTTTGTTTGGCAGCGCGACGGTGTTAATATCTCGCCCACTGTTACAACTTCCTCTTACACGCCAACACAAATCGGAAGGTATACAATAATTGCGACTAACAGTTCTTTTTCTCCTTTACATAGCGCGTCAATTACTGTTACCAACGAAACAACCGATCCCGCTTTTTCCGGATTTGTA
>WQXQ01000023.1 GCA_009784775.1 Treponema sp. | reverse complement strand
TGCCAGAGCTTTGGGGAAAATACTGGTTGTGGTTAATGATACAATGCAGGCTTTGCATACTATTGCGCGGGAGTATCTGAAACAGTTTCCTTATTTGTTAAAAATTGGCATTACCGGTTCTTCCGGAAAAACAACAACCAAAGAGATCACCGCTGCCATTATTGGCGCAGAAAAAAACACGGTGATGAATCCCGGTAATTATAATTCCATGAGCGGGTTGCCGCTTGCGGTTTTTAATGTCCGTTCCTGCCACGAAGTTGGTATTTTTGAAATGGGTATGGATCATCAGGGAGAAATTGCCGCCCTTGCCTCAATCGTAAATCCTGACATTGCGGCGGTCACTAATATAGGTTCTGCCCATATCGGAATTCTCGGCACGAAAGAGGCGATTGCTGAGGAGAAAAAAAATATTTTTTCACAGTTTACCGGCAATGGCGTTGCGCTGATTCCCGCAGATTCAAACTTCCGTGATTTCCTGGCGGATGGAGTGCAGGGCAAAGTATCTTTTTACGGCGAAAACTCTTTTGCCGAATTTGGCGGGGCGATCAGTTTGGGTCTGGATGGGAGTGAAATTACCTGGGCGGGAGAGCAGATTCGCTTTGCCCTGCCGGGCAGACACAATCTTGCCAATGCCCTTACCGCCATTGCCATTGCGCGTGAAGTTCCCGTTAGTTCCGGGGCAATTAAACAGGGACTTGAATCGGTCAAGCCGCTGTTTGGGCGCGGTGAAATTGTGCGGGGCAGAGTGACGGTGATACAGGATTGTTATAATGCAAATCCGGAGTCTCTGGCTCAGGCGCTGGAATTTTGCGAAAGTCTGGATTGGCCTGGCCGCCGGATTTATGTTATTGGAGATATGCTGGAACTGGGGGAAAATTCCCGCAATGCCCACGAGGATATAGGCCGGTTATTGTCTGGCTCAAAGGCGGATATGGTATTTCTGTACGGACAGGAAACACAGGCTGCCGCTGCAATGCTTACAGCGCGGTTTTTCCATACGGATGATATGGAGCAGCTTTCCCATATTTTGGGCGCTTATGCGCAGGATGGGGATATGGTTTTGCTCAAAGGTTCGCGGGGATGCGCCCTTGAAAGACTGCTCCCTGTGCTTAATGGAGGCGCTTGATGTTTATTGAATTTTTAATTCCGCTGGTAAAATATTTTACGCCGCTTAATGTATTTAACTATCTTACCTTTAGGAGTATTTATGCGGCGCTGACAACGCTTTTGATTTGTTTTCTTTTTGGCGGCAAAATTATTGAAGCCCTGAAACGCCTTAAGGTTGGGCAGTCCATTCGCAGTGACGGTCCCGCAAGCCATTTGGTTAAAACCGGAACGCCGACTATGGGAGGAATTTTCATTATTGGCGCCGTAGTTATTTCCATGTTGTTTTGGGGCGATCTGAAAAGCAAAATGATCTGGCTGGCTCTTATTTCGCTGCTGGCGTTTGGTGTCATTGGTTTTGCCGATGATTTTCTCAAGGTTCGCCGCCACAATTCGGCCGGTCTGCCTGCCTGGGGAAAACTTGCCGGACAGTTTGTCGCGGCGCTGGCAATTGTGCTGTATCTGTATTTTTCCGGCGGCGAGGAAGTTACCAAACTGTACATACCATTTCTGAAAAACCCGGTAATAGACCTTGGGTATTGGTGGATCCTTTTCGGAGTATTATTGATAATGGGTGAAAGCAATGCGGTTAATTTCTCGGATGGTCTTGACGGGCTGTTGGCAGGGTTATTGATATTTGTGTTTATAACGCTTGCAATACTGACCTATATTTCCGGGCGCGTTGATTATTCGGAGTATTTGGGTATTCCCTATATTCCCGGAGCCGGAGAGCTTACGGTGCTTTGTCTTGCCATTGCGGGCGCTCTGGTAGGGTTCCTTTGGTTTAACACACACCCCGCGGAAGTTTTCTGCGGAGACACAGGCTCGCTTTCGCTGGGCGGCGTCGTTGCGGTAATTTCACTTATCATAAAGAAGGAAATACTTATTCTGATAATTGGCGGGGTATTTGTACTGGAAATAGCATCAGTTATTATTCAGGTTATTGGATATAAACTCACGAAGAAACGTGTGTTTAAGATGGCGCCCTTGCATCATCATTTTGAGCTGAGCGGGTGGGCTGAAAGTAAGGTAGTGGTTCGTTTTTGGATTTTAGCAGGATTATTTGCAATAGTGGCGCTTTCAACGCTTAAGATACAATAATAACAGGAGAAATGAATTTGTTAAGGGAAGACCGGGAAAGAATTAGATACGATTATATACTCATTGCAACTATACTGCTCTTGACTTTACTTGGGCTGGTTATTTTGTATTCCGCTTCTTACCTGTTCGCGCATAATCAGCCGCGGCGCTTTGCCAGCGGCTGGACGCCTCTTGTGGGCAATATTGCAGCCTTTGTGATAATGATGGTATTGTTTCCCATTTTTGCATTGATGAAACTTGAATGGCTGAAAAACGGAAAGTTAATGTTGTTTTTGCTGCTGGTAACCGTGGGGCTGAATATGCTGCCGTTTTTGTCATACTTCCAAAAGGCTACATATGATTCCGGCACTGATGTTATGCGATGGATTACCCTAAAAAAAGGCGGAAAAGAGTTTATCAGTTTTCAGCCTTCGGAAACAATCAAGGTTATACTTCCCCTGTATCTGACCTATATTCTTGACAAGAACAAGGACAGAATCGGCACCTTTATGTATGGTCCCCTGCCTCCGTTATTTGTCACTTCCTTTTTCTGCATAATAGTATTATTGCAGAGTAATTTTTCGGATGCGGCGCTTATTGCCATGACCAGCCTGATAATTTGTTTCGCCGCCGGTATCCGCCTGCGCTGGTTTGTTATGATGCTTCCGGTTATTATTATTGCGGCTTTTGTATTGATTAGCAATAATGATCGATGGGCGCAGCGCATGGACAGTCATCGTAATAAACAGGAGCTTGTATCCAGCCAGAAAACCCAAATTGATTTCAGCAAGGAAGCCATCCAATCCGGCGGTTTTTGGGGCAAAGGTATTGGACAGGGCACATTGAAAGTCAGAATGCCGGAAGTGCATGGCGATTTTGTTTTTGCGTCTTATGTTGAGGAATCGGGGTTTCTGGGACTGCTGTTCTATCTTGTCCTTATAGGAGTTTTTGCCTGGATAGGGTACCTGATAGCCTGGCGAGGCAAAGACCGGTTTACCCAGCTTCTGGCTTTTGGTCTGGTAACGCCCATTATTATACAAACATTGTTGAATATAGCTGTGGTTGCCGGTATTATTCCGGTAACAGGGGTTCCGTTACCTTTTATTTCGTCCGGCGGATCTTCTCTGCTGTTGACGCTTATCGGTTCCGCCCTGCTTGTAAATGTGGTTCGCCGGTATGTAATCCATGATACTATGGGGAGGAAATAATGTTGGGTGATTTTATTTATTCTGCGGATTTGCATGAGCCGCGATACAGGGAGACGCCGCGGAAATCCGATAAATCGGTTTCGGCTGATTCAGCGGCCAGACGGTTTTTACTGCTTGCCGTGATCTTTGTTACCGGCGGGCTTATCTGGATATTCTGTATCAGTCCCTGTATGGTGCCTGTGAAAGTGGAAGTAAGAAGTTTCTCCGGTCTTGGCAAGGCAGACGTGCTGAATATCGCCGGCATAGGCGGCGGGGCGACCTATATTTCAATTAACGCGGGAGAAATGGAACGGCAGCTTGCAAGATATCACCTGGTGGAATCGGCAAAAGTGGTTAAGCATTTTCCGGATAGGCTTTCGATTTTTCTTGAGCCCCGGCGGGCGGTTGCCATGACTTTTGCCAGAATAAACGGCAGAACTCAACCGATATACTTTGATCGGTACGGAGTGGTATTCAAGGCAGGAAATGAAATGCAGGAATCTCATTTGCCGATTATTTCCGGAATTCTTGACGATGGACAGCCGGTGCTGCTGGGAATGCGGCTTTCTTCCATGTATCTTCCGCTCTTCTCGCGTATTGGAACAATAAACGATGAGGACCCCGGTATTTGGCAGGCGATATCGGAAATAGGGATAGCGAAAAAAAATAATGCGTTGTTTGATCTTGTGTTGTATCCAAGGCATGATTCCATAAAACTTCGGATGCGGAGTGATATAAATAAAGACAGTATCTATTATGCGCTCCTGATGCTGGATGTCAGTCGGCAGTTTGGGGATGCGGTTCCCGATGAAATCGATGTGCGTTCCGGTATTGGTGTGGTGGTTAATGCAAAGGGGGGTCATTTTGGCAAATGATGATTTGGTTGTTGGACTTGATTTAGGGACAACAAAAGTATGTGTTGTGGTTGGAGAACGCAACGCACGGGGGATTCTTGAAATAACCGGTGTGGGGGAAAGTCCTTCCACAGGGATAAGAAAAGGGGTGGTAGTCAATATTGAGGCTACTATCAAGGCAATTGTTGAAGCGATTGAAGCTGCGGAAATGATGAGCGGCCGGGAAGTAAGCGCCTGCTGGACCGGAATTGGCGGCAACCATATCGAAGGGATTAATTCCCGCGGAGTAGTGGCGATAGCCGGACAGAAACGGGAAAACCGTGAAATCAGCAAAGAGGACATGGGCCGTGTTATAGAAGCGGCGCGGGCAGTCGTTATTCCTCTGGATCGCCAGATTATCCAGACAATTCCCCAGTCCTATATTGTCGATGATCACCGGGGGATTAAGGATCCGCTTGGCATGATTGGAGTGCGCCTTGAGTCAGAGGTGCATATTATTACCAGTTCCGCTACCAGCGCGGAGAATCTGCTGCGCTGTGTTAACCGCGCGGGATTCAAGGCGACCAACTCCCTATTGTTGCTGCAGGTGCTGGCTGCCGGACGCGCGGTGCTTACCCCGGAGGAACAGGACCTGGGTGTTGCCTTGATCGATCTTGGCGGCGGTACAACCGATGTGCTGGTATACTATGACGGTGCTCCTTATTCAACATTTACCATTCCTGTTGGCGGTGTTGAAGTTACCAAAGATATTTCTACGATAAAAAGCGTTTCTGTCGAAGTTGCGGAAAAAATCAAAACGGAATCGGCCTGTTGCTGGGAAGCATTGCTTGAAAATGCGGAAGATATTCTTGTTCCCGGCATGGGGGGGCGCCCGCCGATGGCAATACCCCGTTCACACATCTATGCCATCGTAAAGCCAAGAATGGAAGAAATTTTTGATCTGGTAAAGCAAAAACTGGATTGTCTGGGTCTTCCCAGGCCTTTAAGCGGAGGCATTGTGATAACGGGCGGCGGCGCCATGCTGGCCGGGGCTGTGGAACTTGCAGGTGAAATTTTCAAAATGCCGGTACGGATGGGAGTGCCTATTCATTTTGCAAACCTTGGAGGACTGGTAGACGAATACCGCTCTCCCGGATATGCTACCGCAATAGGCCTGGCATTGGAAGGTTTTAAGCGGGAAACGGAAGAACTAATCGAGCACGAGCCCCTGCGGCCGCTGCTCCTGCCCAAAAGGAATTCGCCGAATGTTTTCAGCCGGATAGGAAGCTGGATTAAAGATGGCCTTTTTTAAAAGGCATTGCGCCTGACCTTATAAAGGTACGGTGTAATGTATTAAGTATAAACTATTAAAAGGATGGGAGGATTTTAATGAACATTTTTTCATTTACAGAGTTTGAGCCGGATATGGACGATCAGGGTACCCATGAAAGAAAAGCCCCGGCAGACATCAGGGTTATCGGATCCGGCAGCGGTGGAGTAAATGCGGTTAATCACATGATTCGCAGCGGGCTTGGCGGAGTGCAATTTATTGCAGTTAACACAGATAAACAGCATCTTGATGATGTAAGTGAAGCTGAAATCAAACTGCATATCGGGAACAATCGTACCGGCGGCAGAGGCGCTGGCGGTGATCCTGTCAAGGGACAGGATGCGGCCAACGAAGACCGGGAACTGATTAGTCAGACCCTGAAAGGTGCCGATATGGTCTTTCTGACTACCGGCATGGGCGGCGGTACCGGAACCGGTTCCCTTCCTGTTATTGCCGAGATAGCCAAGGAACAGGGCGCGCTTACGGTTGGTGTTGTTACAACGCCGTTTCTGGTTGAAGGCTCCGATAAGATGAATATCGCTGAAAAGGGCATTAAAAAGCTCCGTGATGTGGTTGATACTCTTATTGTAATACCGAACCAAAATCTTTTCAAAATTATTGACAATAAAACATCCATTCGTCAGGCGCTCAGGTATGCGGATGATATTTTATATCAGGCAGTCAAGGGCATATCTGATTTGATAACCAATACCGGTCTCATTAATACCGATTTTGCGGATGTAGAAGCCACAATGCGCGGACAGGGAGATGCCCATTTGGGGATAGGGATAGGCAGCGGAGAAAATCGCGCCATTGATGCCGCCAATCAGGCTCTTGACAATCGTCTTTTGGAAGATGTCAATATCGAAGGCGCCACCCGTCTTTTGGTTAACATTGCCGGTTCCGAAGAATTCCCCATGGTTGAAGCGCATGATATATTGGCCATGATAAGGGCAAGAGTAGGCGATAATGCCATGTTAAAGTTTGGCATTACCATTGATTCCGGTCTTGGGGACAATGTCAAAGTGACCGTTATTGCCACAGGTTTCCAGAATAAAGGCGCGGCGCTGGCGCAGGGCGAAATCCCTGTCGGAAAACCAAAAGCGGAACCCATTGATTTTATCAACTACCAGCAGTGGAAAGAAATGAATGGTCAACGGGAAAAACGGCATAATGATAATTATTTTGGGATTCTGAAATCCAGAGACAACAATGACAATCTGGATATTCCGACCGCAGTGCGGAAGTATAATCCTGAAATTGAAGACAATCATATGAAACGATTTGCGGCTGGCGGGAAGGATGCCTAGAATCTGATGCCTAATCCGGAAATTTTGGAACAATTTTGCGCGCGGTTTGCCGCAGTAGAACGTCGTTCGCCATTAACTGTTACGACGTACAAGCTGGAACTGATCCGTTTTTTTAATTATATCCATACCAATGGTCTGGATATACAAACGGTTGACATGAACCAGCTTGTCGGCTACCTCCAGCAGCGCCGGGAAGTTGATCGGATTGACTCCCGCTCTCTGGCAAAAGCCGTGTCCTGTTTGCGTTCCTTTTTCCGTTTTGTTGTGGGCGAAGGTATTCGTCCCGATAATCCGGCGGCCCTTTTGGAAATGGGCCAACGGAGTTTTAGGCTTCCGGAAACAATGGGCAGGGAAACGGTAGAAGCGCTTTTTGAACTGATGAAAACAGATACCCCGCTGGGATTGCGGGATCGGGCGTTATTCGAAATGATCTATGCGTCGGGCTTGCGGGTATCTGAAGCGGTGGGATTGAACGTGTGCGACATTGATTTTAAGGAAAGTGTTGCCAGAATCAAAGGCAAGGGAGACAAGGAGCGTTTGGTGATTTTTGATTCAGGAACTGCCGCATGGCTGAAACACTACCTTGAAGAATCCAGGTCTGTTTTAACGGCGATTAATAATCCTGCGCTCTTTGTCGGCAAAAGCGGTAAACGGCTTTCACGAAAAGGGATATGGAAAAATTATGCGCGGTATGCGGCCCTTGCGGGAACCGGATCGCGGGTTCATGCGCTGCGCCACAGTTTTGCAACCGGACTTCTGGCCGGCGGCGCGGATTTAAGAACAGTACAGGCGTTGTTGGGTCATGCCGACCTTGCGACAACGCAGATTTACACGCACGTTGATGCGGGTTTATTGCAGGAAAGCCATCGTAAATATTTACCCAGGATGGTACAGTAATGGATGAACGCGGACTTTTGGATTTGATTATTGCCCGCCTCCCCGGAATCTCATTCCGGGAGAAAATCGCGCTCTGTGAATCACTGCGCGGAGAGCAGGACTTTATCCAAAAATCCAGGCCGGATATAGAGGCGATAATCGGGCGTTCGCTTGCCGAATGGTGGGATATTGACGCCATACGGCTGCAGGCGGAGCAGGACGCAAAAATGGCGCGGCTCAGGGGCATCAACTGGGTTTCATGGCAAAGCCCCGCATACCCGCCTCTTTTACGGGAGATATATGATCCGCCGGTACTGCTTTTTTTCAGGGGCTGCTTGCCGAATCCGGAGATGCCGCTTGCGGCAATTGTGGGAACTCGCAGGCCCAGTCCTCAGGCGGCGGCGCAGGCATTTGATATAGCCAAAGGCCTGGCAAGGAACGGCATTTCTGTTGTTTCCGGACTTGCGCTTGGTATTGACGCAATGGCCCACCGGGGAAATTTGGAGGGAGGCGTCCCTGCCGTTGCGGTACTGGGATCAGGCGTTGATGCCGTGTATCCTGCATCAAACCGGGGGCTTGCCCGGCGTATACTGGAAACCGGCGGTATTATACTTTCAGAGTATCCCCCCGGTACCGGTCCGCGCAAATGGAATTTTCCCGCCCGGAACCGGATTATTTCCGGCCTTTCACGCGGTGTGTTGATAGTTGAAGCGCCTCAAAAATCAGGCGCGTTGATAACCGGCCGTTTTGCTCTGGATCAGAATCGGGAGCTCTGGGTCGCATCCTCTGGATGCACCGCCCACGCTGCTTCTGCCCTGTTCGATCGGAGGGGAACGATGCAACTGGCCGAAGACGGAGCAGGAATAATATACTCCGCTTCTGATATATTGGGTGCCTGGAACATGAATGTTACCAGCGCCCATGATATAGTTTTGAACAACAAAGCAGATCGTGCCTCTGCTCTGGCCCATTCGTTGGGTATTACACTGGAATAATAAGGATTAAACATGGCAGTCAAGACAGCAAAAAAAACGCCCGCAAAAAAGAAGAAGACCGCTTCTGACAGACGTATTCTTGTCATTGTCGAATCACCAACCAAGGCTTCATCGTTTGAAAAATACCTTGGCGCTGATTACGTCGTTAAAGCGTCCATGGGGCATCTTATCGATCTTCCCAAATCGCGTACCGGTGTTGACACCGAAAATAATTTTGAACCTGAATATATAACCGTCCGCGGAAGGGCAAAAATTCTCAAGGAATTATTGTCGGAGGCAAAAAAAGCGGATATGGTGCTGCTGGCAAGCGACCCTGATCGTGAAGGCGAGGCAATTGCCTGGCATTTGAAAAATGCCATTTTGTCAAAACTGGAAAACAGGTCTGTTCAGCGGATTAGCTTTAACGAAGTAACTCCCCTGGCAATAAAAGAAGCGGTGGAAAATCCCCGCCCCATTGACGAATCTCTGGTTGAATCGCAAAAGGCCCGCAGGGTTCTGGATCGTCTGGTTGGATACAGTCTTTCACCATTATTGTGGAAAAAAGTAAAAAATGGTCTTTCTGCCGGAAGAGTACAGTCGGTAGCGCTCCGCCTGATCTGCGAGCGGGAAAAAGAAGTCGAATCGTTTATTCCCGAAGAATACTGGACTCTGGAAGCGGATTTCAAGTCCGGCAGGTCGGCCTTTACCGCCCAGCTGGCAAAGTGGAATGGCAACAAACCGGAACTGCCAAACGAAGCGGCGGTTCAGGCGATTATTGCCGCCATTGCCGGTTCCGATTGCGTAGTGAGCGACATAAAAGAACTTGAAAAAACGCTTAAGCCAAAAGCGCCGTTCATTACTTCGGAACTGCAAAAGACCGCCGCGAACCGTTTGGGTTTCACCTCACGAAAAACCATGCAGGTGGCTCAGCAATTGTACGAAGGGGTGAATGTCGGGAATACCCGTGTGGGTCTTATTACCTATATGCGCACAGACTCGGTGCGGGTATCGCCCACTGCCCTTGAAGAGTTGCGGGAATGGCTTGGCACCCATTATCCCAATGAGCTTCCCGAAAAGGCCCTGGAATATACTTCGGGGAAAAAAGCCCAGGATGCCCACGAGGCGATACGTCCGACGTATGTCAGTTATACTCCCGATTCAGTTACGCAATATCTGAACCGCGATCAACTGAGACTCTATACCATTATCTGGGAACGCTTTGTTTCCAGCCAGATGACCAACGCCAAAACACGCACTGTCAGCGCGGAGATAAAAGCCATTTCTGCCGGCGGCGATGAAGGTATTTTCCGCATTGCCGGAACAAAAATGATCGAAAAAGGGTTTTACAAAGTATTAAAACTGCTTTCGTCAAAAGAAGAAAAAGGGAATCCTTATCCTTCGTTGAAAATTGGAGACAAACTTAACGTAGAAAAATTTCATCCTGAACAGCATTTTACCCAGGGTCCCGCCCGCTATACCGAGGCTTCCATTATCGACATTCTGCGGGAAAAAGACATTGGCAGGCCGTCCACTTATGCGCCGATTATATCGGTGCTGCTGGATCGTTATTATATTACCCGTTCGAACAAACAGCTTGTTCCCACATTGCTGGGTAAAAAAATCAATGAAGTGCTGGTGGATTATTTTCCCCAGTATGTTGATGTAACGTTTACGGCCTCAATGGAAACCAAACTTGACGAGGTAGAAGAAAATCAGCTGAAATGGCCTGATATGCTTCGGGAATTTTGGGGGCCCTTTAAGGCGCAGGTTGATGAGGTTGGCAGGACGCTTGAATCATGCAAGGGATCGCTGGATGAGCCTACCGATTATATTTGTGAAAAGTGCGGCAAGAATTTTGTGAAAAAACTGGGCCGTTTTGGTTTCTTCCTTGCCTGTACCGGTTTCCCCGAATGCCGGAATACCCGGTCGGTTCCCGTTGCCAAATGCCCCAAATGCGAAGGCGATGTAGTGGCGCGGAAAACAAAAGGCCGCGGCAAGGATTTCTATGGCTGTACCAATTACCCCAATTGCGACTTTATCAGCTATTTCAAACCGATTGACCAAAAGTGCCCCAAATGCGAACAGTTTATGGTAGAAAAATACGACAAGAAAAACGGCAGCCACAAAGCGTGCATTAACCCGAACTGCGACTACCTCCACAGCGCAGACGAGGAAGAAGTAAAGAGGAATGAGGAGTGAGAAATTAGGAATGAGAAACGAAAAAAATAACAATGCCCCATTTCTCATTTCTCATTCCTCTTTAAATGAATACCTTTCTTATTTGCAGGCGGTGCGGAGGGTTTCTGCGCTGACGCTGGAAGCATATAGAAATGATCTGGGGCTTTTTGTGAACTATTGCGGCAGCCACGGAATCGATCCGGCTTTGGCGAATGCCTATCAGGTGCAAAGTTTTATTGCCGATCTTAGTTTTGAACAAGCGGCGGGTTCCAGCGTAAACCGGCGGCTTTCTTCCATTCGCGGATTTTATCGCTGGATGGTGCGATTCGGCAAGCGCATTGATAATCCCTGTGAAACGCTTAAAAACGTTAAAACACCCATCTCTTTACCTTCGGTACTGTGGGAAGATGAAATGGCGGATTTTGCCGGACTGCCGGAGTCTCATAACGTATTGTGGCCGGCCAGAGATAAGGCGTTAATTATGACCATGTATTCGGCGGGGCTGCGTATTTCAGAACTGACATCGTTAAATATACAATGCTTAACTGGCAAGATGGATGGAGCGCGGGTACTGGGCAAAGGCAGCAAGGAACGCATGGTGTTCTTTTCCGACGAAACACGAACCGCCATACAGGATTATCTCCCGGAACGTGCAGTAATAGTGTCGAATGATGCTTTGTTTGTCAGTAAGAGGGGGAATCCGCTATCGGTGTCGGGGGTGCGGTGGATTATTACCCAATATGCACAGCGCAGCAATCTGGAAAAAAATGTCCACCCCCACAGTCTTCGGCACAGTTTTGCCACCCATTTGGTTAACGCGGGCTGTGATGTTCGTATTGTGCAGGAAATGCTGGGTCATGTTAGCCTTTCAACGACCCAACGTTATGCCCATGTAAATATTGCAGGTTTGAAAAAAGTATATGCAAAAGCGCGGAGGAATGAGCAATGAGTACAGATGAGAAATTCCGGTCTACGACGATTATTGCGGTGCGGAAGGACGGCAAGGTAGCTATGGCGGGGGATGGGCAGGTAACGTTTGGCCCAACGGTGATGAAAAATAATGCCCGCAAGGTTCGCCGCTTAAACGATGGTAAAGTGCTGTGCGGCTTTGCCGGAGCGACCGCCGATGCTTTTACCCTTTTTGATCGGTTTGAAATAAAACTCAAGGAATATTCAGGCGATTTGGCCCGCGCAGCGGTTGAGCTTGCCAGGGAATGGCGTATGGACAGGGCGCTCAGGCGGCTGGAAGCCATGCTGCTGGTTGCCGATCTTTCCAAGACCTTTTTAATTTCGGGAACCGGCGATGTTATTGAGCCGGCGGAAGATGTTCTTGCCATAGGATCGGGCGGCAACTATGCGTATGCCGCAGCTCTGGCCTATCTTGATGGAAGCAGTTTTTCTGCGGCAGAAATTGCCGAAAAAAGCCTTAAGGTAGCGGGTAATATTTGTATTTATACCAATGTGCACATAACACTGGAGGAGTTGCAATAATGATTGACCAAAAATCCAAAGATGAAGCCTTAAACCAGCTCACCCCAAGGGAAATAGTTGTTGAACTGGACAAATACATTGTGGGGCAGAAAAAAGCCAAGCGGGCTGTGGCGGTGGCTTTGCGTAATCGTATACGGCGGCTCAAATTGGAGCCGGAACTTCGTGATGACGTTGCTCCCAAAAACATACTGATGATCGGCCCTACTGGCGTGGGCAAAACCGAGATAGCGCGGCGGCTTGCTAAACTTGCCGGTTCTCCCTTTATCAAAGTTGAAGCCACCAAATATACCGAAGTGGGTTATGTGGGCCGTGATGTTGAATCCATGGTACGCGATCTTATGGCTGCCGGTTTTCAAATGGTAAAACAGGAAATGCAGGAATCGTTCGTTGCCGAGGCGGAAAAACGGGCCGAAGAATCCCTGCTTGATTTGCTTCTTCCCTTTACGGAACATAAACCAAAGGCAAAAAAAACTTCCCCGGCACCGGTAGTCAAACCGATGGGTTCCTTTACGTTTGGCCCGGAAAACGGCGCCGGAGCGGGCATTATCGGAACGGCCATTCAGGTGGGAATTCCCCATTTTATGAAACAGCAGGCGCAAGATGGGCAGGAAATGCCGGAAGAAACGGCACAAGACAATGCCGAATATGCAGATGCCGATACGGCGGCCGCAGATGCGGCCATGCCGGGTGATGACGGCGCGCGTGAACGATTCAAGGTAACCAGGGAAAAATTCAGAGTAATGCTCAGGGAAGGCAAATTGGAAGAGCGTACCGTGGAACTTGCGGTTAACCAGAGCCCCCAGTTTCCCCCGTTTGAAATGATGGGCATCAACATGGAAGACTTTGAATCAAGTATGTCGGGTTTTGCCAGTTTTTTTGGCGGCGGCAAAAAGAACAAGGTGGTTACCGTTGCCCGCGCGCGGGAAATACTCAAGGCCGAGGAACTGGAAAAACTGATTGACCGTGACCGGGTCAGCGATGAGGCCCGGCAGCGGGTTGAAGAAACCGGCATCATTTTTATCGACGAAATCGACAAAATTGCCGTCAAAGGCGATCGGGGCGGCGGCCCGGACGTATCCCGCGAAGGGGTACAGCGGGACATACTCCCCATCGTGGAAGGGGCCACCGTAAGCACCAAATGGGGGCCGGTTAACACGGATCATATCCTTTTTATCGCCGCCGGGGCCTTTACCGTGAGCAAGCCTTCCGACCTTATCCCCGAGTTACAGGGACGTTTCCCGCTGCGGGTAGAGCTGGATTCTCTGGGAAAAGACGATTTTCTGCGCATCCTTACCGAGCCCAAAAACGCCCTTACCAGGCAGTATGTCGAACTCCTTGCCACGGAAAATATCGAGGTGGAATTTGCCCCCGATTCCATTGACCGGCTGGCCTTCCTTGCCGCGGAAGTCAATTCCAAGCTGGAAAATATAGGGGCGCGGCGGCTCCATACCATCATGGAAACCCTGCTGGAAGAGCTTTCCTTTGAGGCGCCGGACATTGCCCCGGCAAAAATCCCCATTACGGTGGATTATGTGAACGAAAAACTGGTGGATATTGTAAAGGATCAGGACCTTGGCCGCTACATTTTATAGTAGAAAATGCCGATAGGTAAAGAGAGGTATAGTATAGATGAGTACTTTTGCTAAAACAGTCGATCTCTTGCATCGGGCATTGAGCGCCAATACCGTGCGCCGTCAGGTTATCGCCAATAATGTGGCCAATGCGAATGTCCCCAATTTCAAGCGATCGGTGGTAAATTTTGAGAGTGAGCTCAAACGGGCGCTGCATACGGAAAAACAAAAGCCTGCCCTTGAACTGACTACAACCAATCCCAAGCACATTTCCAATTACAAAGAACGCGACTATCGGGATGTGCAAATACGGCGGGTACTGGATCATACCAGTGCCTACAATAACAATGGCAACAATGTTGATCCGGAACAGGAATTCGCAGCTTCTGTGGCAAGCCAGATGACCTTTAATCTGCTGGCCCAGTCTACTTCATTCGAATTCAGCCAGGTAAATCAGGTATTGAGAAGCTAGGAATAAGGAGCGTATATGGGGTTATTTAGTTCGATAAATACTGCGGCTACGGGACTCAGCGCCGAGCGGGTGCGGTTGGATGTTATTTCCGACAATATGGCAAATGTAAATACCACACGGACTGCCGAAGGCGGGCCTTTCCGGCGCAGCCGGGTGATTATGCGGCCACGGGTGGAAAGCCCCTACTGGCGATCGCCGTTTCTCCCCGAAACCATGGACAATGGCATTGGGCGCGGCGTACGGGTCGTCGAAATTCAAAAGGACCACTCCAAAGAAAATCCCCTGCGCTGGGATCCGACGCATCCTGACGCGATTAAATCCGGTCCCCGGCAGGGTTATGTTGAATTGCCCAATGTGGATATTGTAACTGAAATGGTAGATATGATTTCCGCTTCACGGTCTTACGAGGCCAATGCGGCAATAATTGAAGGCTCAAAGGCCATGTTCCAGAAAGCGCTGGACATAGGCGTCAGATAATAGGGAGGGAAAATAGATGGACAATATGATTTCCATGATGCGTACGCATCAAAACCATGTGGGGCCGCTTGACAGCCCCTACGCGGGCAGCGGAAAAAATATCCTTGCGCTGGGAAAAGCGACCGGTGCCGATGCGGTAACCCGATCCGGTACTTTTGAACAGGCAATGCTGCAGGCGCTGGACGGTGTTTCCAACAAGCAAAACTATGCTTCCAGCCTGGTGCAGGAAGCGATTATCAATCCCGATGCGGTGGATGCCCACGATGTCACCATTGCGCAGGGAATGGCAAATATGTCGTTAAGTATAACAAGAAATGTACTCAACCGCCTGGTGCAGGGCTGGAGAGATTTAATCAACACGAGATAGCAAAAGGGTAAGGGAGGGGATTATGAACGATTTTATAAAAAAAATGGCAGGACACATTACTGAACTGTGGGGCAAATGGAGTCTGATCCAGCGCGCAGTTCTGGTAGCGATTACCATTGCGGTCATAGGAGGCATTATCGCCCTGTTTGGCGTATCATCCTCGCCGAATATGGCGCCGGTGTTTGATGCTCCTATCAGGGATCAGGTGATGCTTGATCGTATTGTATTGCGGATCAACCAGGAAGGAATAAAAACTTCGGTTAGCCCCGTAGGGCTGGTTCAGGTAGCAGATGAAAACACAGCCCGGCGGATGCGGGTAATACTAATCCGGGAAAATCTTATTCCCACCAATATTGATCCCTGGGCCATATTCGACAAAGAACGCTGGACCATCACCGACTTTGAGCGGAATGTCAATTTTCGCCGGGCCCAGACCCAAATGATCACCGATCATATCAAAGCCATTGATGAAGTTGATGACGCCAATGTCACCATTGTATTTCCCGAACGGGAACTGTTCCGCGCTGATCAAAATCCGGTAACGGCAAGCGTGATTATTGTTCCCAGACCGGGCAGTGATATTACCATCAACCGGAAAAAAATCGAAGGTATCCAAAGAATATTGAAACTTGCCATTGAAGGTCTGCGGGATGACAATATCGTCATAGCCGATCACAGCGGCGTTATCCTGAATAATTTTGCCGATATGGCTGCCATAGATCGTTTAACGATCATTGAACGGGAGCAAAAACAGATACAGCAACTGGAAGCCACATACCGGGCAAAAATTTTAAGGTCGCTGCAGGAAACTTTTTCTGTGGAACGCGTCCGCGACCTGAATATCAAAATCGAAATGGATATGTCCAAAAAGGCCGTTGAGACCGAGGAATTTCTGCCTTTTGTACTCAGAGCCCGGACACCCGGCCTGCCGTATGATGACTCGGATATACGAATGTCTGTGCCTCGCTCGCGAAGCGCGTCTACCACCGAATGGAAGGGAACCGGTTTTAATCCCGAAGGTCCTGCCGGTGTTGAAGGGCAAACCCCGCCGGCATTTAAGGATATGTCAAACCTTTACGGCCAAATGACTCAGGTGACCGAGGTTCAAAACGAAGAAATCAACCGCAAGGTAACACAGGAAGAGCGCAGCCCCCAGATTGATCGGGTAACGGTTTCGGTGAACATTGACGGCAGATGGAGATGGAAATATGATGAAAAGGGAGAGCCGGTAATATTGTCCGATGGAACCATTGAGCGGGAATATACCCCTGTTCCGCAGGAACAACTCCGCGGTGCCCAGATGCTGATACAAAATGCCATCGGCTATAATCCGGCGCGGGGCGATTCGGTTACCGTTCAGAATATTCCCTTTGAACGAAGCAGGGAGTTTGCCGACGAAGATGCCGAGTATTTCAGAAAAAAACAGATGCAAACGACTATCGTTATCTTTATTACCGGTTTGACATTATTGCTGATTGCTTTTATAATAGTCCGTGTAGTTGCCCGCGAGATGGAGCGGCGCAAACGGCTGGCCGAAGAAGAACGAGCCCGCCGCGAACAGGCTCTGCGGGAAAGCGCCATGCTGGAAGCCGAACAGGAGGGCATGGAGGTCTCTATCTCTATGGAAGAGCGGGCGCGAATGGAGCTATCGGAAACGGTGCACAACCTGGCCAAGGAGCATCCGGAAGATTGCGCCCAGCTTATCAGAACCTGGCTTTTGGAGGAATAGACTATGTCAAAATCAAGCGCAGCAGCAGCGGGAAACGCTCCCGCCACTTCCAAGAAAAAAGGCGCAAAGGAATATACCGGCCGCCAGAAGGCCGCCATTTTCCTTGTGACCATAGGATCGGAACTCTCCGCGGAAATTTTCAAATATCTCCGTGAAGATGAAATTGAAACACTGACCTTTGAGATTGCCCGTCTGGAGACCATCGACGCCGAGCAAAAGGACATGATTCTGCAGGAGTTCCAGGAACTCATGATGGCGAATCAGTTCATTTCCACCGGCGGTATCGACTATGCCAGGGAATTGCTGGAAAAATCACTGGGCAGCCAGAAAGCCATTGACATCATTAACCGTCTGACATCGAGTCTGCAGGTGCGGCCCTTTGACTTTATCCGGCGCACCGATCCGGCGCACCTGTTGAACTTTATCCAGCAGGAACATCCCCAGACCATCGCTCTTATTCTGGCCTACCTTGAGCCGAATAAGGCTTCGGTTATTTTGCAAAGCCTGCCCCACGAGGTGCAGAGCGATGTAGCCCGCCGTATTGCCACCATGGACCGGACCAGCCCGGAAGTGCTCCGCGAAGTTGAAAAAGTACTGGAAAAGAAACTTTCGACCCTGTCCAGCGAAGACTATACCACTGCCGGCGGCGTAGAAAGCATTGTTGAAATTCTCAACCTGGTTGATCGCGCCTCTGAAAAACAAATCATTGAAGCGCTGGAAGATGAAGACCCCGAACTTGCCGAAGAAATCAAAAAACGTATGTTCGTGTTCGAAGACATCGTCATGCTGGACGACCGCGCCATTCAGAAGGTTATGCGGGAAGTGGATTCTCAGGAACTTGCCAAAGCGCTCAAGAGCGTGGATACCGAAGTACAGGACAAAATATTCAAAAATATGTCCAAGCGGGCGGCTACCATGCTTAAAGAAGACATGGAATATATGGGACCGGTACGGCTCAAGGATGTTGAAGAAGCGCAGCAAAAAATCGTTTCGATTATCCGGCACCTGGAAGACACCGGCGAAATTGTCGTTGCCCGTTCCGGTGAAGACGAAATGGTTGTGTAGGGGTATAGAGTATGGCCAAGGCAGTATTCAGACCGGGCGAACTTGTTGTTGTCGCCGATAAGATGCTGATAAGTTCTCCGGTTTTGTTTTCCGATCAAGCCGGTGTGGTGACTGAAGTGGAAGAAACTCCGGATGAGACGGAAGTTTTTGAACAGTACACCGGTCCCACTGCCGATGAATTGCGCCAGGAAGCGGAAGCGTTTAGGGCCCAATGGGAAATCGAAAAAACAGCGATGATTGACGGGGCAAAAGCCGAGGCCAATGAGATTGTACAGGGTGCCGATCTTTCCGCTTCAAGAGAACGGGAGCGGGCTTCTGAAGAAGCCAATGCCCTGAAGGCGCAAGCGCAGGAAGAAGCGGCACAGCTTGTTGCCGATGCCCGGCGGCAGGCTGCAGAACTTGAAGCCGAAGCCCGCAGAACCATTGAAGATGAACGGAAGGCGGCGCTTGATGAGAGCAGGGAATCCGGACGGCTGGAAGGTTATGCCGAGGGCAAAATTGAAGTTGACCGGCTCATTGAGCGAACTCAGCTTGTCCTGGAACGAATACAGGACAAGCGCTCGGAAATTCTTGCCGAGGCTGAACAGGAAATCATCAATCTGGTATTGATTATGACACGAAAGGTGGTAAAAGTTATTACCGACAGCCAGCGTGAGGTGATCATATCCAATGTGGTTCAGGCGCTGCGTAAAGTGCGGGACCGGGGCAATATTATCATTCGGGTGAACCTTGCCGATCTGAAGCTGACGACCGATCATACCAAAGAATTTATCAAAATGCTGGAAGGGGTAAAGTCGATTCAGGTGGCGGAAGATTCCTCGGTTGGTGTCGGCGGCTGCATTATTGAAACGGATTTTGGCGAAATAGACGCCCGTATCTCCAATCAGCTTGCTGAGCTGGAAACCAAAATTCTTGAATTGTCGCCCATAAAAGCAAAACTAAAACCGAGGGCTCCGGCACGGCAGTGATAGCGAAAAAAGGGGAGGGGGATTTTTGGAAACTGCGCTATTTGGAAAATACCTTGAAACTGCCGCGCGTACCGAGACCATAAAATGTGTCGGCAGGGTCAGTAAAGTCCAGGGCCTTCTTGTTGAAAGCAGGGGCCCCCAGGCCATTATTGGCGAAATATGTAAAATAGAAGTTCCCAAAAATAATGCTGCAATCTGGGCCGAAGTAGTTGGACTCAGTAATGAGACCGTACAGCTTATGGCATTTGAAGAAACCGTTGGCCTTGAAATTGGCTGCCGTGTCATTGCCCAGGGCCGCCGCCTTGAAGTGCCGGTTTCAAACAAACTGCTGGGACGGGTGCTGGGCGTTATGGGTAATCCCATTGACGACAAGGGTGAAATAGAAGCCACGGTACGGTATCCCGCTCTGACCAATCCTCCCGACCCGCTGAAACGGCGGCGCATTACCGAACGTATTGCCACTGGAGTGCGGGCCATTGACGGTCTTTTGACCATAGGCTGCGGCCAGCGGGTTGGCATATTTGCCGGCGCAGGCGTTGGTAAATCCACGCTGCTGGGAATGATTGCCCGCAACACCAGCGCCGATGTCAATGTGGTTGCGCTGATTGGCGAGCGCGGCCGTGAAGTCAATAACTTTATTGAAAAAGACCTTGGTCCCGAAGGACTTGCCCGCAGTGTCATAATCGTAACGCCGTCAAACTCGCCGCCGCTGGCCCGGTTGCGGGGAGCCTATGTGGCGACTGCCGTTGCTGAATTTTTCCGCGATCAGGGCCTGAATGTTATGCTGCTTTTTGATTCGGTAACCCGCTTTGCCCGCGCCATGCGCGAGATTGGTCTTGCGTCCGGCGAGCCGGCGGCAACCAGAGGGTATCCGCCCAGTATGTTTGACTCCATGCCCAAACTGCTTGAACGATCCGGCACTTCGGACAAGGGCAGTATTACCGGCTTTTACACGATACTGGTTGACGGCGATGATATGGACGAGCCGGTGTCTGATACGGTACGCGGTATTCTGGACGGCCATATTGTATTGGATCGCCGTCTTGCTCAGGCCTATCATTATCCGGCCATTGATATACTGAAAAGCGTTTCCCGCTGCGCTCCTGATGTGTTGGGGCCGGCGGTTACCAAAGCCGCAGGTGTTATACGGCGCAGTATGGCGGCATACGCTGCGGCGGAGGACCTTATCAATGTAGGCGCATATCGCCCCGGCTCCAATCCTGTTACTGACGAAGCCATCGCAAAACGCCAGCCTATTGAGGACTTTTTGATTCAGGAAGTGGGTGAGCGCTCGGCAATGGAAGACACTTTTGCCATTATGGAAGAAATCTCCGGCGTCCCCATACCGGTTACGGAAATGACCGATGACATGGCCTCCTCTGAAAAAACAGTCCATGCCGGTAAAAAAGCGCCTCCCCCGGCAGCCGTGGACATTCAGGCCCAAAACAGCGTTGCAGCCCTTTTTGCCGGGCTTGGTATGCAGGGCCTGTCCGCTCATAGCGCTATCGAGTAATGAAGCGCTTCCATTTTAACCTTGAGAAAGTACTGAAGCTGCGGCAGTACCATGAACAGGAAGCAAAAAACGAACTTGGCCGGGCTATTAGCATTCTTACTACTATCGAAAATAACATTACGCAAAATGCCATTATTCGCAGTCAGGCTGTGCAGCAGCGTTTTGCGGGTATCAATACGAGCGGTGCAGTTTCCATGTTATCCTGGAACAGTTACATTAACCGTCTGGAGCAGGAAGCCGAACGTTTGCTGGAAGAAGCTGCCCGCGCAGAACTGGTGGTTGAAGAAAAACGAAATTTGTACATGGAAGCTTCCCGTGAATTAAAAATAATGGAAAAACTAAAAGAAAAAAAAGAAAAAGAATACCGCAAGGAAATGTTTGCTGCCGAAACCCGCGAGCTGGATGACCGGCATAAACCCGCCCTTTGATACTATTCCGCATAACCCCGGCGGGGCCATACCGGAAAAGGTGTCAATCATTGTTTTTTCGATTCAATAGTTGTTGAGTATTTCAGTAAGGATTTCGTTTGTTGACTGGTTAATGTGGGTTTTAATTTGGGCATGAATTTGTTTTTTCATGGAGTTTGGCAGGCGAGGGAATAGGCTTTCAGTTTCTGAGTGAGCGTTAGTATCCTTTGGGTTTTTGAAAAAATGGTATGGTTCTATTCTCAGTATATGAGCTATTTTCTCTATCATTTCCATAGAGGGGAATCTCCGTCCAATCTCTATATCCCCAATATAGCTGGTAGCGGTATCACAATACTCTGCTAGTTTCATCTGTGATAAACCTTCTTTTTTGCGAAATTCCTTCAAATTGTGGATAAAAATCTGTTTCAAAGTCATTTCTATATGCTAATAGCCGTGATATATAACCATCAATCGGCTATATGACGTTAAATACCTATTGCAATATATCAGCAAATAGCCTATAATCGAAGTGGTGAATTTACCATTTAAGGTATTATGTATGTTTTTTTCATTTGTTGTCTGAATAAGGGGGCTTTTTCGATGAACAGATTATTTAATATTGTAATCTCTTTAGTACTTTTGTTTACGTTTGTATTCAATACGAGCTGTGCAAGCGGGGCAATGCCGCAGCAGGCGACCGGCTACTGGCAACAGAATACCGCTTATTGGCAGCAGGTTATTGGCAGCGGCAACTGGTTGCAGCTACTGTCTACCGGCGGCGGGCAGCAGGCGAGAACTGGTAGCCAGCAGGCTCAGCAGGCACCACAGAGGAGTATTACTATCCTTCCGCCCAAAGGTACCGGACTTGCGGAAAATCAGGCGTACCTGCCTGATTTAGTGGCGAATGAACTGGTGAGCAACTTCCACAACTTTTCCGGCATGAAGTTGTTTGATCGGGTAAACAATCAGAGGCAATACGATGAACTCTTGTCGGGCTACTATGCCGATAGTGACAGAGCGGGTCTGGATCTTGGGCACCTGGCATCCACCGACTATATGTTATTGGGAAACATAACCAGAACCACTACCGGCTATGCGCTGCAATTGACGGTTAACAGAAACCGTGATAAAACGACCGTTGCCACGTATTCGGGTCCTGTTTCGATTATCGAACTGGACAACCTGACCGGCGTGCGGCGGGCTTCGCTTGATCTACTTCAGAAAATGGGCATACAGCTTACCGCGCAAGCGCGAGCAGAACTGACCAAAGCGGCAACAATTGATCATGTGAATGCGCAAACCTTAATGGCACAAGGTATTAACGCCCAGCGGCAGGGTACTGAGGTAGCGGCCCTTACGTACTTTTTCCAGGCGGCCGCCTTTGATGCTTCATTGGTGGAGGCGGTTAGCCGGACTAGTGTGTTGTCTACTAATATATCTACCGGAAATATCGGGTCGAATGTCCGCAATGATTTTGCGTGGCACGATGACTGGAGATCCAAACTTACAGAAACCGAAACATATATAAACGATATGCTGCGGAATACCAGCCCGCAACGCTCTATCTGGTATTCTGACAATGTGACCGAACATGAAGCTGCACGTGATCACGTAAGGAGAACAACAGAATTAAGAATTGAAGCGGTACTGCATACCCATGCGGTATTTCCGGTATCGGTGCAAAGGACGGTGCAGGCAGTCTATGACGGATTACATACTACCAAAAGAGCGCAAGCATGGAGGCTTGATGGTTGGCCAAGGCAAGGTGTTACCAACAACAATCCTTTTAACAATAGATGGGGCAGCATGATTCCGATTGTCTTTGAAGTGCTCAACGGACAAAATCAGGTAATTGGCCGGCAAACGGTTGAAATGGATTCCCGTTTTAGTTTTAACGGAACCAGACTTGAAGGACCCGGAACTGCCTTTACTACCGTGCGCTTTACCGGAGTCAGAGGAGATGATATTACTACCAATTTAGCCATCCGTGTTGCCTCGATAAACGGACGTCTGCCTGAACAAGCAGGAATTTCGCAGATAGGACCGATGCCCGCTAGTCGAATACAGGCAAGCAAGAACTTTACCATATATAACGGTACTATACAGCCCGGTTCGAATAACCGTGATCTTGGTTCTATTACTATACCAGCTGAACTTTGGGGCGAACGTGTAACCGCTATTGCGAGCGAGGTATTTGAACGTCGCGGCCTAACCAATGTTACCATCCCTTCAAGCATTACATCCATTGGGGCAAATGTGTTTGCCAATAACCAACTAACCAGTGTTACCATCCCCTCAAGTGTTACATCCATTGGGGCAAGCGCATTCGCCAACAACCAGTTGAGCAGTATTAGCATCCCCGCAAGTGTTACGTCCATTGGGGCAAATGCATTCGCCAACAACCGGCTGACCAGTGTTACCATACCTGCAGGCGTTACGACCATCGGAGATCGGGCGTTTGCCAACAACTACTGGACTACCAATGAAAGACAATCAGACGGTTCTTCTGTGACCCGCCATCATGGATTGACCCATGTTACCATTGCCAACGGCGTTACTTCCATTGGACAGGAGGCTTTTGCCAGCCATTGGATAACCAGACATTACGATCAAGCAAGTAATACTTATACTACCCGTAATCATTGGCTGGTGACGAATGTTAGTATTGGAGCAAATGTACGGCTTGGGAAGGATGCAATCGGAAACGGCTTTGAAGCAGCCTATGCACGTGGAGGCAGACAAGCGGGGGCATACAGAGCGAGGAATACTCATAGTAGTAGATGGGAAAGATTTGACAACGTGGAGACTATGCGGCAGACAGTTGCTTCAAGAGAGAAAAGGTCTATGACAGCAGCTGTTGTTTTAGGAGTGCTTCTTATTGGGGGACTTATTACTTGGGCAGTACTCGATCCAAATTTCCTTGAGAATTAACACGTCCTATGTAAAAAATGCTGGTTTTCAGCGTTTTGATATAACCCTCGTTGAGGGTTTGCAAAATAGACAGCGGGATAGACTGCAATGGAGGTTCTTCTATGAAGAAAAGTAAAATTTTGGTTGTAGGCTTTATTGGCCTACTAATGGCAGGAGGATTATTTCTGGTAAGTTGTAAAGACAAAGAAAACTGTATCGGAAATGGAGAATGCATTGTTTCAATTGGACAAGGTGCTAGTGGGCTATATGTTGACAATAATGCAACTCGGAGTAGTTGTGGTAAACAATCAACTTGGAGTTATGATACTAATAGGTGGTCTGGTGGATGTAAAGTGCAAGACAATATTGATGCTAGAAATAGAGCGCATGGTACACATAGATGTAGTTGCTAGTTAAATGCTAACGGAAACGCCGGATAAACTTATCTGGCGTTTTCCAAACTTAAAGGAGAAAAAATGAAGAAAATTGTTATAATTGGTTCTGTTGTGATTATGTTTGGAATGTTTATCGCATTGGGACCGCAATTCCTATTTAAGGTTTGCTCTCCAGTAGTTATGGTAACGGAAGTATTAACTGCCGACTGTGGTGATGATGGGAGTAGTAGTTGTTGCTGTAGTGGCACGGCACTTAGTTATCCTATTTGCCATTGGACGGCACAAGCCGAAATTGGCATAGGGTTTTTGATTGCTGCATTAGGTATATGCTTGTTAGTTTTTTCAGATTTAAAAACACAACAAGGTCTAACTATTGGGGTATTCTTATCCAGCATAATTGCCATTTCAATTCCCCACATTCTTATCGGCGGTTGTGATACTATGATTATGGCTTGTCGCAAAATTACTTTTCCGATTTTGAGTCTTATTTGCATTATTATACTAATAGGCAGTGTAATATATCTTATTCATATAGAGAGTAAAATAAAAAAATAAAGCAAAAGTGTGATTGACACCTTACCACTCCGGAACGGTCAGCCAATGCAGCTTGAGTAATTTTTGCCTCACGCCGCCGGCTGCGAATCCTTTGCGCCAATCTTTGTTTTACGTCTAATATATTAGCCATTATCCACCATTTTAAGTAGTTATAGCTAATATATAAGATATATACGAAGGTGTCAATCATTGTTTTTCTATTCCCGCACTAATCCCGGTGGGGGCAGGCAGCGGGGTGCGAAAACAGATTGCTATATCTCTATAATAAGGCTATTCAATACCGAGTATCTTTATAAGCCGTGCATTGACTTCCTGCATAGACTTGTCTTCCGATGTCGTTAATGAAATCAAGCATCTCATCCTCGGACTCAAATGCGGCGATACGTTCCTTACTATCTACATGAGCGTATTTTTCCATGAGAAAGTATGCAAAATCATACAATTCTTGTTGTTTGGTTTGCGGAATCTGCCGAGTTATTTCCAACAGTGCCATTTCCGTCATGATTAAACTCCTGTTACTAGAGTATAACACAAAACCCTGAAAAGGTGTCAATCATTGTTTTTTATCGTTTTTCGCCGGGGCTGCTCTTTGATACCGTTATCGCATGAAACCGGCACAGGGGGAGCGCGCAGGGGCTAAAAACAGGTGGGGGAGAATCAAAAGGTGTCAGTCATTGTTTGGTAGGTTTAGCCGTTTTTGTATTTATCGGCGAGGGCTTTTTCCAGCACTTCAACGATTACTTCTCTAATTTCACGAATGATGTCTTTGTGCAAACGTTCCATAGAGCTTTCGGGAGAGGGCGGAACGGCAAATAATTCGTGGGTTTCAATGCCAAAGGCAGCTGCTATCCGTTCAAGAACATCGGGGGTTGGAAACTGCCGGGAAAGTTCAATCATAGCAATATATTGGGTGGAAACGCCTGCTTTTTCTGCCAGTATTGATTGAGTAATGCCGCATTTTCGGCGGTTTTCTTTCAGGTTATTTGCCAAAACGTCACGTATATTTGTCATTTTACCGTTTTTAGTATCAATAAGCCAATTATAAAAGCTATAGATGTATTGACAATCAATGATATGTTGATTATTATTGGTTATACGTTGATATTTCGACATTAAAAGGAACGGAAGATTAGATGACAATGAATTATCGTCCCATTCAGTTTTTACTGGTCTTTTTCTTGTTTATCGGATTAGCTCCGTTTCTTGAGGCGCAGGCTGCCGAGCCGCATTTTGCACGGCGGATTGTGTGGAGAGGCGGCGAGAATGCCCTGCGCTATGCCGTGGAAATTGACCGGTCGGTCAACGGCAGGTACCAAAACCATGCGCGCGAATTTACCACCACGCTGTATTTTGATGTTTCTTTGCCGCTGGGCGAATACCGTTTCCGCATCATTCCCCATGACATTCTTGACCGTCCCGCCGAAGGAACCCGGTGGTTCCATTTTGAAGTTCGTCAGGCGCTTGCACCGGAAACGGCTGATGCGCCTGCTGTTGCCGAATTTTCCTTTGCTGAAAACCAGCAATTTCAGATAATCGATGTCAATGAACAAGTTCAGGAAAATGAGAAATTAGAAATGAGAAATGAGGGTCAGGGGAATGAGGTTCAAGGAAATGAGAAATTAGGAATTAGGTACGCAGTTGCCGAAGGCCTTGAGGGGGGAGGGCGAGAACAGCTAACAGGGCGATACAATGCGTTGGGGGTGTCGGTGGGGTCGACGTTTGCGGATCCGTTAGTGATTGCGACAGTGCATGGGAGTTTTGCGCCAATGCGGCATTTGTTTATAGAGCTGGGCTGTGATATTGGGTTTGTCAGTGTATATGAAGATGTCGAGCGTTTTTTCTATATGTACCCTTTTGCCCACTTAGGATTTTTCGCACCGTTCCGGGAAAAAGGCGGCTTTTTCATAGGCGCTGGTGGCGGTTATCAGATAGTTAGTTATACTTTTCCGTACGGGAAAGCCGGCGAACAGGTTTTTGGCGTTAACGTTACTGCGGGCATTAATCTTGGTAATGTTTTTACCATTTCCTACACTCTCAGAACCGACTTTGGTTCGGCAAGCCATAAAGCAGCGTTTGGCTATACGTACCGGTTTAAGTAAAGGACAATAATAATGTTGAAAAATAAATGGGTATTATTTCTGTTTTCATTATGCGCCTTAATGTTTGCGGGTTGCCTTATGGGATATGATATTGACACAATGCGAAAAAAGGCGGGGTATTCCAATGAGGCTCCAGCATTCCCCGTTGAAATGGTCTGGATACCCGCCGGGACTTACACCAGAGGCAGTGCAGACAGTCTGGATTGGAACGCAAGTCCACCGCATGAGGTAACGCTAACTAACGGTTTTTATATGGGCAAGTATCAGGTAACGCAGGCGCAGTATGTGGCGGTAATGGGAAATAACCCCAGCGCGCATAGAGCAGGCGGTTCAAGAGCGTCTTTTGTAACAGGGTTAAATACCGATGTATTTCCGGTTGAGACGGTAAACTGGTATGATGCAATCGTATTCTGCAACCGACTAAGCATTCTGGAAGGACTCAGCCCCGCATACCGCATCCCCGGTTATGGGAATAGTGATAATCCGGAGTTTTGGATAGCCAGCAATGGAGGAACTATACCAGGGAGCAGTAATACAACATGGAATGCCGCTCAGATAGTCCCCGGCTCTACCGGCTATCGTTTACCGACTGAGGCGCAGTGGGAGTATGCCTGCCGAGCGAGGACGACAACGGCGTACAACACTGGAAGTACTATAAACACCAGTCAGGCAAATTACAATACTGTTTTAGGCAGGACAAGCGCAGTAGG
>WQXQ01000022.1 GCA_009784775.1 Treponema sp. | reverse complement strand
TACATTTCCGGTGAAGAATCCGCCGGACAAATAAAACTGCGGGCCGACCGTCTGGGACTCGCCGGCAGCAGCCTTGAACGTATCGAAGTTATTTGCACCGGCAATCTAAGCGAAATTGAAATGACCATGAATGCGGTTAAGCCATCACTGATCATGGTTGATTCGGCGCAGACTCTTTTCTCCGCCGACGCCGGATCGGTACCTGGCACCGTGAGCCAGATGAAGTACTGCGCCTTTGAATTGGTCTCCTGGGTCAAGGAACATGACGCCGCCCTTTTTCTGGTGGCGCATGTGACCAAGGAAGGCATTATCGCCGGGCCAAAAATGCTGGAACATTTGGTGGACACGGTATTGTACTTTGAGCAGAACGACAAAACGGCCGGCCTTTCCGGCGGGCAGGACTGCCGCTTTTTACGGGCCTCAAAAAACCGCTTTGGCTCGGTTGATGAAATCGGCATTTTTACCATGGGCGAAAAAGGCCTTGTCCCCGTTGACGATACCGGCACGCTTTTTCTGGTGCGGCGCGAGGGAGAATTCCCTGCCGGTGTAGCCACCGCGGCAGTGCTGGAAGGCACCAGAACCATACTCGTGGAAATTCAGGCACTGACCATTCCCGCCAAAGGCGCAGTGAGCAGAGTCTTTTCCGACAAAATTGATTCGGGCAGAGTTTCCCGTGTGGCGGCGGCTTTGGAAAAACACCTGGGACTGCGGCTTTCCGACCAGGACTTGTACGTCAATGTCGCCGGCGGGATTCGCATTGCCGAAGTAGGCGTGGAACTTGCCCTTGCCTGCGCCCTTTATTCAGCGCGAACCGGCCTTGCCCTCCCCTCCGATTTAGCAATCGCCGGAGAGCTTTCTCTCACCGGCGAACTGCGCCCGGTAAGCCGCCTTGCAGGCCGCATCAAAACAGCCCGCAACCTGGGCTTCAGCGCCTTCCTTGGCCCCAAGCCAGACTCGCCATCACCGGAAGGTCTGGATCAAACTGCGCTAAAACCCGCAAAAGACATTAAAACAGCGATTAAGTTGATTTATGGATAGGGAAATGAAATGAGAAATGAGCGCGGGTGAGCGTGTTACCTCACTCTAAAAATATTGCCATATACAACGGCATTGTGATTTTTTTATCTTGCTGCCCAATATTACCTGTTATAAATTTATATCCGATTTTGATATCAGGTTTTTGCAATAGGTTATTTAAAGAAACAGAAGGATTGTTTCCGGATTTAACTTCTATGGGTACAACAGCACCGTCTTTGTTTATTAAAAATTCGATTTCCTGTGAATTATCATCCGCTTTGTAATAATTTAGACGAGTGTTTTTCTTTATCAATATATCTGCAATCAGACTCTCGTATATACCGCCTTTTGCCGCTCCTTTGAGCGTATTATTGATAATTTCTTTTTTTATTTCAAAACCATACATTGCTGTCAGCAAGCCTATATCGTTAAGATAAATTTTATACTGATCTTCACGCTCGTATGCTGTCAGCGGAAAAGCTGGTGTAGATACATTATAACAAAAGCGTATAAGATTGGCGTCACGCAGCCATTCCAGACTATTGGCATATTTTCTTGCTGTAGCGCTTTTTTCTACAATAGAAAATTGAAATTTCTTATATTCTTTAACAAGTTGTTTAGGTATGGATAAAAAACAGTTTTTTGCTTTTGGTTTTTCCGTCATTGATGCATATTGTGAAATATCATCCAGAAAACTGTTTAATATTTTATCCTGTTCTTTTTGAACTTCGCTAAAATTATTTGTTTCCAAATAACGATTAATTACCGCAGGCATTCCGCCTATTACTGCATATTCACGTAAGTATCTCATCATTTGCGTATTTATTAATTCAGGGATTTTTTCCAGGCTTTTATAATATTCTTTAACATAACCAATTGCTTGTTCGTTATAACCAACTGCCCATAAAAATTCTTCAAAATCCAGCGAGTGCATTTCTACTTGCGTTTCATATCCGACCGGAATCGAAGATACCTCTTTATAAGAAATTCCAAGCAATGAACCAGATGCGATAACATCATATTTATTATCTATCGCCAGAAACTTTAATGCGGTTCGGGCATTCGGACATTCTTGAATTTCATCAATAAATATTAGAGTGTTGCCGGGCACTAATTCAATGTTAAAAAATACTAAAGATAATTTTTTATAGATTTCATTGGCTTCAAGACTTTCTTCAAAAATCGCTTTTAAACCGGGATTTTCCAAAAAGTTGAGATAAACGTAGTTTTTATATTGATCCTTCCCAAATTTTTCTATTATAAAGGTTTTTCCAATCTGCCTTGCTCCCTTGACCAGTAAACATTCACTCTTTTTTCCGGCTTTCCAATCTATAAGGGTTTGCATCATTTTTCTTTTTAACATAAGCTGCCTTTACACAATTATACATATTTTTAGACCATCTTGTCAAGCAAAAATGCATATTTTTGGACGGTAGAAAACAACAAAAATGCATATTTTTGGATAGTGAAGTAAAAAACCATCAGTTATAACTGATAAAATACTTAAATTCTATAAATTCATCAGTTATAACTGATAAAATACTTGAATTTGGTGTATCAGCATCAAAACTAATTTTTTTTTCCTTTTTTTGAATTCTTTTTCCCTTCGGATTTGTCTGGCATATCAACCCTGGCTGCAGGGGTTTCCCTGAATCTAATTTCAATAATTTCTTCCATTGCTACTATGACCAGAGGATATTCGGCTTCTTTTATGATGGACATAAGGTATTCTATCCGCTGTCTTTCCGGGTTACGGTAAAACGGAGACTTGGCTTTCTGATCAACACCATAAGCCAGCCAATCCAGGGAAATTTCAAGAACTTCACAGGCTTTCACCGCCAAATCAAAATCAAGATATTGGGTTCCGTTTATAATTTTGGAAACAGTGGCTTGATTTATATTGAGTTCATTGGCTAAGTCCGCCTGTTTAAGATTTTTTAGCCGTAGGGCTGCCGCCAAACGTTCTCCGTAAGATTGTTTCATTATCAAAAGTATTGCATAAATCCAAAAAATAATCATCTTGCCTTGGTTGACAATTTCTTTTTTAGAAAGTATTATTCTATTATGGAATATCACAAGAAGTCTATGAAATTATGTGGATTTGATCGATATGAGCCTATGGAAACAGCCCTAAAAGAGGCTGGGCTTCAGGTTGACGAAGTGGTGAAACAGGGGAAAAAGACCGTGGTTACCGTAACCCGCTATATCAAAGGGCAAAAAAACATCGGCAGTGCCCCAAAAACAGGCAGGAGGTAAATCCGCTTATTGCATTAGGCAGTTCGTATGAACTGTTATATATTGACAGTGGGAAAGACTACATAGGAGTTTCTTATATGTTTAAGAAAATTAGTTTTTTTGGGGCATTGGTTCTCGTACTGGTGCTGATGGTGAGCGTGACAGGCTGTCAAACTGTTGATAACATTTACGGAGGAATCAGCAGGACACAAGGCTCATTTGACAACATTAACTTAATTCCTGCAAAAGATTATCAGACATTAGGATTGGTTTTTTCAGAAGCCTCCTTTGATATGGATGATAATGGCAGAAGAGGTAATGTATTAACCTATCAAATGCTATTGAAAGAAGCGCAGGCTCTAGGTGCCGATACTATCGTCAACGTAGTAATTGACTACCAGATGAGCACTTCTCAGCAATTGTTTTTTAGAAAATATCCTATAGGCTGGCCATTTGAAGGAATAAAGGGAAAAGTAACCTGGTACGGTTCAGCAACCGCAATCAAGTACACCGACATTCTCAAAGAAACAACTACACACACGATATTTGATGCAGAAAAAAAACCATCAGCCAATTATACTTCAGAAAGTTATATCACAAATAATACCCAGTCCAAAGGCGGCCTATTTAACAGAGAGAGTAGCAACGACAACAGTGGCCATGGCAAGTCAGCCACTGAGACTGCCAATTTATTCGTGAAGATAGGACAATTCTTCGCAAATTTGTTTAATAAATAATCATTTTTTTTTATTTGGAAAACCCAACTTTTAGCTGGGTTTTCCTGTGTTTTTTATTGTTTTTTTTATGGAGGAACATTTGAAAAAAATAATATATTATGTACTATTATATGTATTCGGAGTTTGCACTACAGGGAATATTTTTAGTCAAAATACTGGCAGAAATGAATCGGTTCTTGTTGTAAATGCTTTATTTGCCAATATGTCTGATACACTGGAAGTGTACATTGAGGGCATAAAAAAAGCTGCTCTTAAACACAATGTTCCCACAAATATCGTTGTATCCAACGGAAATTACCCTGTAATATTTGTTGTATTAAACGGCAATCTAGGACACAGAGAGGCTTCAAGAAGATCATTCCCTATCAATGTGGATTCTGATTGTCTCATTATAGATGTGAGAATAAACAATTTGCGTCAAATAAATACAACAGTAAAATCACAAACTAAATTGGCTAATACGGAATCTTCCGTCTCAACCACATCCAACAACAGTAGTAGCGTTGAAAGCGCTATGTCCAGAATAGCAACGACATTAATAGATCGGTTACCCAAAACCTCAATAATTGCTGTTTTGAATATTTCATCATCGGATCAAGATATGGCGGCATTTGCCATTGACGAACTGGAATTCCAATTGGTTACTTCAAACCTGTTTAAAATTGTTGATAGAACAACGCTTGATTCTATACGAAGTGAACGACATTTTCAAATGTCAGGAGAAGTAAGTGATGATACTGCTGTCTCAATAGGAAATATGTTGGGCGCAAATATCGTCATTACCGGAAGCATAACTGAATCTGGAAACACAAGGCGTATAACCATAAAAGCACTGGATGTAAAAACATCTCAAATTGTTGCTATGTCAAGAGAAGGATTTTAGAAGGTCGCCTAACCAAAGGTAACATTTCTACTGGTCGTTGACAATTCACCAGCCAGCCGGTTGAAAGAACATCTTGGATATGGTAAGAATTGTATAATGAATTTGGAGAAAAAGAAAACAGGGATGACTGACACGGAATGTGAATATTGGGACAAATATTATACTGAAAATGTTTGTGAACCCGGACCGAACCTTTTACATTATGGAGTAAAACCCGGTTTTGCGCGGGAAACTTCGTTGCAAGATGCGCATAATACAATTCTGCTAAGTGAATTAGATACAGAAGTAGCCAAATACCTATCGACCTGCGCAAAAACTTTTCATAAAAGCCAGATACAGATAATTAACGAACTGGTTCGTGAAAAAATCGCAGTCGGCGCGTAGGGTTCAGAATGATAAACCCGAATCCAGCCGAACTGTTCAATCTCATAAAAAACGCAAAATACCTTGTTGCGCTTACCGGGGCGGGGGTAAGTACTCTTTCCGGCATCCGCGATTTTCGGGGCAAAAACGGTCTGTATAATGAAATGGATGCGGAAAAAATATTTGATATTGAATACTTTGAAAAGGATCCTTCACTGTATTACTCCAGTGCCGGATCGTTTATTTATAACATCAATGAAAAAGAACCCTCTATTGTGCATACCGTTTTGGGTGATCTTGAAAAGCGGGGTTACTTAAAATCGGTCATTACTCAAAATATTGATTTGCTTCATCAGAAGGGGGGCAATACCAAAGTAATCGAAATCCACGGATCGCCAAAAGTACATTACTGTTTCCGCTGTGCCGGTATCAGGATGAGCTTTGAAGAAGCCGCCGCAATTGTACGCGCCGGCGGCATGCCTCAATGTCCCAACTGCGGCAGAGTGCTTAAACCGGCAATTACCTTTTTTGGCGAAAATCTTCCGGCAGAGGCGCTTCGTGAATCGGTAACTGAAGCCCAAAATACCGATCTAATGCTGATACTGGGAACCAGTCTGACCGTAAATCCTGCCGCAACAATACCTAATTACACCCTGCGCTCAGGCGGTCAAATTGTTATCGTCAACAATATGTCCACTCATCTTGACCGGCAAGCTGTAATGCACTTTGACGAACTGGGACCGCTATTCGAGGAATTGCATAAAATCATTTTGGAGGAACACACATGACAATCCAAGTAAAGATACGCTCTTGCTAAGCCTTAAATGCCTGCTGCAGATCGTCAATAATGTCGTCGATATGTTCAATGCCGATGGAAAGCCGTACGGTGTTGGGTTTGATTCCTGCGGCAAGCAGCTGCGATTCGCTCATTTGCGAATGAGTGGTTGAGGCGGGGTGAATCACCAGGGATTTTACGTCCGCGACATTGGCCACCAGTGAAAAGAGCTTGAGCCTTTCGGAAAAGCGCATGGCATTTTCGGCATTGCCTTTGATCTCAAACGTGAACACAGAACCGGCGCCGCGGGGAAAGTAGCGCTGGTAGAGCGCATGGTCGCAGTGGTCAGGCAGTGCAGGATGATTCACGCTTTCAACCTGGGGGTGATTTTTAAGAAAATCGACCACCTTAAGGGCATTGGCAACATGCCGTTCCATGCGAAGCGAAAGCGTTTCAACTCCCTGCAGAAAAAGGAATGCGTTAAAGGGCGAAAGGGCGGCGCCGGTATCCCGCAGTATAGTCGTCCGCGCTTTTACGATATAGGCAATGTTTTTTACCGCTTCGGTAAAGACTACGCCGTGGTAACTGGGATTTGGTTTTGACAAACCGGGGAATTTATCATTTTGCGCCCAGTCGAATTTGCCGCTGTCCACAATAACGCCGCCAATGGAATTGCTGTTACCGTTTATAAATTTACTTGCCGAATGGACAATAATGTCGGCGCCGTAATCTATGGGGTTCAAAAAATACGGCGTGGCAAACGTATTATCAATAATAAGGGGAATACCGTGGCGATGGGCAATACCAGCAATCGCTTCAATGTCCACGATGCTGGAATTGGGGTTGTCCAGGCTTTCAAAAAAGAGCGCCTTGGTATTGGGCTGAATGGCCTTTTCGATAGCGTTCAGATCGCTGCCGTCAACAAAACTAACGGCTATACCCATGTCCTTAAAGGTATTGGCAAAAAGATTATGGGTACCGCCGTACACAAATTTGCCGGAAACAATATGATCGCCCACAGCGGCAATGTTCAAAATCGCATAGGTGGTGGCAGCCTGACCGGACGCAACGGCAAGAGCGGCTGCGCCTTTTTCCATGGCGGCAATACGCTGCTCAAACACATCGCAGGTAGGATTCATCAGCCGGGTGTAGATATTCCCCACTTCGGTTAAGGCAAAGCGATCCGCCGCCGATTTTGCATTGGGAAACACAAACGATGTCGTTTGATAAATGGGAACCGCCCGCGAATCCGTTGTCGGATCCGGCTTTTCCTGCCCCGCATGCACCATAATCGTTTCAAATTTATAATTACTCATTCCTCACTCCTCATTTACTGATAACACTTTACTTCCCCGCTCCAGCGCAACCATGCCGGTACGGGCCAATTCAAGAATGCCGTAAGGCCGCAGCAAAAGCAAAAGCCCGTTGAGCTTTTCCAGACTGCCGGTGGCTTCAATGGTGATGGTTTCGGGGGAAACATCCACAACGCGGGCCCGGAAAATTCCGGCTATCTCCAGCACCGCAGGGCGGCTTGTTTCGTTTGCGCTTATTTTCACCAGCATTATTTCCCGGCGCAGGCATGAATCTTTTTCCAATTCCTGCACGGCAATTACATCGACCAGTTTACTTAATTGCTTGACGATCTGCTCCAGCACCCGCGTTTCGGATTTCCGTCTGGTACCGTCACCTGCGGTGTTACCAGCACGGCTGGCGTTTACCGCAATGGTCATCCTTGAGATTGCGGGGTTTTCGGTTACCCCTACCGTCAAACTGTCAATGTTAAAACCCCGGCGGCTGAACAACCCGGACACCCTGCTCAAGGTACCTGCCCGGTTTTCCACCAATGCCGACACTACATGCTGACTCACCATAGCCCTCCGGTACACAGTATAGCAAATTATGGGAATAGTTTACAAGGGGGAAAGGAATGGGGAGGAATATAAATGAGGAATGAGAAGTGAGGAATGAGCGCATTGTCCGTAATCATTGCATTGGACTATCACGCTTTGAGTACGGACAATACCTCTCCTCATTCCTCATTCCTCATTCCTCATTTTCCTTCGGCTTTGCGCAAGCGATCATTTATCGCGGCGCCAAGGCCTTCTTCGGGGGCCAGTTGCGCGTGTATGCGGGTAATGTCCGGGCGATCCAGTGCATGGAGGAGTTCAAACAGTTGTGCGGCCGCTTCAAGCAGCGTGCCGGTTTCAGAGAGGACGGCAAGGGTGATGCCCGCCGGGTTTGCATGAGCGGAAAGCCAGGCATCGCGGGAAGCGCCGTCAAAAAAGAGGAATGCCGCGCCGGTTTCGCCCGGCTCGCGGTACAGGCTTTCGGTGTTATGCGCAACGAGACAGGCATGGGGAGCATAGTGGCTTTGTAACAGGCCGGGAGAAACCAGACCGGCGTTTGTATCGGCGGCGGCCGTGTCGGCGGCCGTGTCGGGTAAAACGGGGCCAATGAGCGCTTCGATTGCTTCTTTGGGGGTGCCGCCGGGGCGGAGTATGCGGGGATTACCATGACACAGATCCAGTACGGTAGACTCCAGCCCCACTGACGATGGGCCGCCATCAAGTATAAGGTCTACCTGTGCGCCAAGCATTTCGGCAACGTGTTCAGCCCGGGTGGGGCTTAAATAGCCAAAGGGATTGGCGCTGGGGGCGGCCACTGCTCCGGTTGCAGCAGCGATGAGCCGCCGCGCCGCATCGTGGGCGGGAAAGCGCACCGCAACCGTTGGCAGGCCGCTGGTGGCAAGATCCGGCACCCTATCCCGCTTGGGTACAATCAGGGTGAGCGGGCCAGGCCAAAAATGCGCCGCAAGCGCCGCAAGATTTTTTTGCGCTGCCGTATCCAATAGGGAAAGATCGGCTATGGTTTCCAGCATTTCCAGAGCGGCAATGTGCACAATCAGCGGGTCAAAGCGAGGGCGGTTTTTGACGGCAAAAACGCGCGCAAGGGCGGCGGGGTTAAAGGCATCGGCGCCAAGGCCGTATACGGTTTCGGTGGGAAACGCGACAATTCCGCCCCGGAAAAGCAGTTGGGCCGCCTGCCGTATCGATTCATCGCTGATTGGTAACACAGCCATCATCGACCCATGGACTCCGATGCGGTACGGGCCTGCAGTTCGGTGTCGTATACATCCACCAAAGATTCTCTCAACCAGCCCTTGCTGTTACCCTCAACCAATACCCAGGATTCGGATCTGCCTTTATCCCGTATCAAGCGCCGTTCATGAATGGATACAATTGCCCCCCGCCGTAAATAACCCGGCGAAACGCCTTCTTCGGCATGGTCTTCTTTCGGTAACACATTCACTCTGGTATATGACACATTTACCACGCCAAAACCAATGTAGGGCTGTGAAAGGGGCGAGCTGAGCGGCGGTATTACCGGCGTATCTTCTTTTTTCCCGCTGCAGGCGGCAATTACCAGCAATATCAAAAGCGCCCAGTGTACTTGACCTTTTGGGCATTTAATTCTTATCTTCATATAATGAGAACTATAACCGTTTTTACGGTTTTCGTCATTAGCCTGTGCTGCATGAAACCCGCTCTGGCAAGCGAACCATTGAGCAGGCCATACTCCCTTTATCTCTCCCCCCAATTTGGCTTTATCCACGGACAGGCGGAAGAAATAGTGTATCCATATCCCCTTAATAAGTACAAAGCGGAATTACTCAGTCAACTGTTTTGGAACATGAAACCCGTTCTGTACTACGGCTTATCGCTTGATTTTTCGCGTACCAGACCGTTGGAAAGATGGGGGGGCTTTGTAAACCTTTCCCTGAAAAACGGCATCCCCGGTATAAGCGGAAAACATGAAAACAGGGACTGGATGTCGATTGAAAATGACTCGCTAACCCATTATTCGGTCCATGATAATGAAACCAAAGAATTGTTTTTAGGTGATGTGTCCGCAGGCTTCTCCTTTCCGCTGCACCGCGCCTTGCTCCTGAAAACAGGCATCAATGTATCGTATATGCGCTTTTCCTTTTCCGGCTGGGACGGTGAAGGAACCTATGCCAGAGGGAATCCTCCCTTTTCAGGAAAGTATCATCCCATTACCGATAACCCAGAGAAACGATCATTCAAAGGGAAAGTAATTAACTATACTCAGAACTGGCTCACCATTGCCCCCGGTATTGCACTTGATTATTATTTTCTTGATTATTTTGTAACCGCATTGTCTTTTCAGATAAGCCCTGTTGTTATTTGTGCCGCTCTGGACGAGCATTTGACACCCGAAACTTATAAACAATTTCGGGACTATGTACAGGGCGGACTGCTTCTGGAACCGGGGTTCCGGTTTGGATTTATTGCCAATAGCTGGATTGCAGTTTCGGTGGATTTTTCATGGCGGTATATTACCGGCTCAAGAGGTCTATCATATTATAGAACGTATGGCAAAGGGACTTATACCCAACAAGGCGAATCGGGAGCCGGCCTGTCAATAATGGATACCGGCCTTAGCTTCAAGATACGCCTATAGAAACAGCGCCATTGGAAACAGAAAATGCAGTACTACCGTGGCCAGCAGTACAATACCTACTATTTTTTTATAATGAGAAAGGACTTCTCCAAAGCTATCTAAACTTCCCCCTTCGCTCACTTTGGAGGAACGACTCCGGTAAAAGCCATAGATAAGCATAAAACCCGCGATAATACCTGCTAATGCAGGAACCAGGTCCCCCAAAATGTAGATGGAAGACCCCTTGGATGTTTCCATGGGGGAAAAGAGCTTCAGAATCCCGATCATTCCCGCCAGGATGCCAAGAATCAACCGGAAACCATCACTCACCAGTGGAAATCGCTTGGTTTCTTCGGAGATGCTTTCTCTGGAATCCCCAAAAATAAACAGGAAACCAACCACCCCATTAAACAATATTGACAAAAAGTAAAGTTGTACCATACACCTCGTCCCGAATACTACAGTAAATTAAAAAAATACTTTGGTCAAGAGGCCGAATGGCCTTATTCCGTTTTTATTGTTATGTCCAGAATATGTGTTCCGGCCTCAAAGGTTAAGGCCAATTCGTCTGCGGCGAAGGGAACGGCAAAGCCATACCTTTCCTTGCGCTCAGGGGTAAAGGTTATGGCGTGATGAAAGACCGTATCCGCATCGGCAGCCACGCCAATGGTAACGGTGCCGGTATACGCCGAAACGGAAGGGAAAAACAGGTTTTTTCTGACCGTTTTTTGGAGTGACACAATGACCGTACCCTCATATTCCATCGCCTGAATGGCAAGCCGGTTTCCGCCAAGCAAGTGAGTATTGCCATCCAGACCCATAAATGAAATTATCAGGATCAATAAGCAACACACCATAATGGAGCTAAACAATATCGCGCGGGGTCTGCTGCCTATCAACGGCCACAACAGGCCAAAGCGCCGGGGCGGCTGTTCTTTGTAGATATCCTGAACGGTCTTGGATGCCATTGCCAGACGGCGTTCCCTATTGTAAAAATAGGTGACGCTTTCCTGACCATAATGGTCTTTGTTGCTCAATGGATAATGGGCATTGGGCCGTTGATTTTTTTCACTGTCACTCATGCGTTGCTCCTTTTTAGAATCCATGCCTCACCGGCAATGGCTGCGGCAGATTTGGCAAATTCCGCCGGATCAACAAATGCCTTGCCAATACGTTTCGCTGCCTGCACCAACAGCGATGCGGCGGCACAGGCGCAGGCATAGCCATCAAAAGGCCTGCTGCGGCATCTCGCTGCGATGGCGGCGCAGAAACCTGCCAGTACATCGCCCGATCCGCCTGCCGCAAGCGCCGGGTTCATGCCGTCAATTACCCCAATCCGGCCGTCGGGGGAGACGACGTACAGGACATGGCTTTTGAACAGTATATGTACGTTTTTTGCGGCGGCATAATGGCGGAGCGCCGGAACCGGATTGGCAAGGATTTCGTCCTTTGGCAATCCGGTATACGCGGCGAATTCTCCGGGATGCGGGGTTATAATGGCGTTCCCGTGGAATACCATGTCTTTTGCCAGCATAATGGCATCCGCATCAAGGATAAGGGGAATACCCTGCGCTTCAAGGGGCACACAGGCCTCCAGCAAGCGCCGGCGATCATCACCCCTGCCCCACCCCGGCCCCAACAGCACCGCATCAGGAACAAAGCGCTGATCTTCCGTTGCGGCAACCATTATGCCGGAACAACCGGGGGCAATAACGGGATACACGGCAGGATCGACCATAAGCCGTACCAGTCCCGCTCCGGCAGCCTGCGCTCCCTGCGCGGCAAGCAGAGCCGCTCCGGTGGCGCCGGGAGAGCCAGCCCTGATCTCAACAAGGCCGCGTTCGTATTTATAGGCGGTTTCGGAAACCGGCGGAATGCGGGCCGATGTTATGTCCCATGTAACAAGCTCCGCCGCACGGTATTGGTCGATAAGCGCCGGAGGAAATATCCCCCCCACCGGCAGAATGGTTCCGGAAAAACGCCGGGCAGAAGGGGTATACACACAGAGCTTTTGCGGCTCAATGGCAAGAGTCGCGTGAGCTTCCACGATAGGCATTCCGGGCTGCCAGCCGTCAAAATTACCCGAAGGCATATCAATAGATACGATGTATGTTTTTTCCCGGTTCAGGGCATTGACCGCTTCGGCCATTTCCAGTGCAACGCCGCGCAAAGAACCAGTCAGGCCCGTGCCGGCTATGCCGTCAATCACAACATCAGCGTTGGCAAGCATTCCGGCTGCCGTTGCGCTATTCCATGGCATAACCGGAATATTGAGTTTCTGCACCGCCAGCATTGCCTGAGACAATGGGCTTGCGGCATCGTCCGAAATCTGTACGGCAAAAACAGTGCACGCGGAAGCCGGTACAAAGCCATACAACACCAGCGTTTTGAGCATCACCAAAGCATCTGCGGCATTGTTACCCTTTCCCGCAAGTACAATTAGGGACTGGGGACTGGGGATCAGGGACTGGGGATAGCCATTCGAACTATTGGGGTGTACCCTGAAAGTACTATCGCTTTCCGAACAACAACTCCCCAGTCCCCAGTCCCTAGTCCCCACTCCAGCGCAGGCCCGTCCGGCGGCTTCTACCAGGGCGAAGGGATGCAGGCCCCATTGCGCTGATGCTTCGGTGTCCAGTGCTCGCGCTTGCTCGGTAGAAACCAGGGCTGCTTGTGCGCTCACAATACATCCCTCATAAATCTATCCATGCGCCACCAGACAATTTGGATTTTCCAGTCGTCCACCAGCAGGGCGGAAAGTATCCCTTCCGGAGAAAGATGAAAGTGATTGAACCACAGTTCATCAGGATTAACATTGATAAAACCACGGCGCTGCCCATGCCCGGTTGAATCCATACGAAGTACCGCATAGCCGGTCTCAATGGGAAAATGGAGCAGCATCCCCCCTCCTCTAACCAGTCCCAACATCGAATACAAAAGACGCACATTGGTTGTTCTGCCATTTTCGGAAAAACTATACTCGTAAAAAGGCACTTCCACCGAATTTTCGTACACCCCTTTTTCTACGTCCAGTATCCATATCAGCGAACTCAACGGTTCGGTACCAGTACGGATGTTGGTCGATTCATCATACACATTCCGATAGTAGTCAACTTTGACATACAGTTTGCGGGTATCAGGGGCCGCTATAATGGTGTCAACCGATGCGGGAAAACTTGACCAGTCAGCCGGCGCGGGAATGGCACTGTTCAAAAATTGAACCAAAAAAAGCTGCTCGCCCTGGGAATTGTACCAATGCACACTCCAGCCGGTTGGCAAACGGCACACAACCGCAACTTCATCCTGCACCGATGTATACAGACCCACTATATGGGGGAATGGATTCCCACCCTGCCCACCCTGCCCCAAATACTCAACAAAACGTCCGTCCGCATCAAAATGGAGAATAACGCTATCCAACAATGCCTTGTTTTCAGCGTCAAAGCTGCGCCGATCGTGAGGCAGCCGTTCTTCAACATAAATATGCCTGCGGGAATCCACGGCAATTTTACCGGGAGACTGTAACGGGTAGGTAAAAGCCCAACGGGTTGCCTGAGCGCTGTCATCAATGGTTTTCAGGCTTATCGGCGCGGGGTTGGTTTCATCGTTATAGATCATAAACAGCAGGTCACCATACGAGTTATAGCGGACAATTTTGCCGCCGTTGTTATCGGTAATGTAAAAAAAGCCATCCCGCATTGCAAGCCCGGCATGATGGACCCGGCCATCCCCTTCAAGGTTATACAACGCAATTTGGTCTTCCATTGGACCAATATCAAGGGAAAACAGATCCTCACGCTGAATGGAAGCCGTACCGGAGGGGGAGCAGGAGCACAGAGCACAAAGCACAAAGCACAAAGAACAGAGAAATAGTTGTTTCATGGTGGGTATTATACCCTATGCGGCGGGAGAAAAAAAGGGTGATTGACACCGGTTTCACACAAAGACACGGAGGCACCAAAAAAGGTGTCAATCACCTTTTTTGGTGGGCGGCTGGTAAAAAAAAACAGTGATTGACACCAGTTTTCACACAAAGGCACGGGGCACAAAGACACAGAGGAGAAAAAAACGGTGATAAAACGGTGATTGACACCTTTTTTTTCGTGAAGACTAATGCAAAACGCAGATTCTCGCCATATATAGGGTGATGGCTAAACACATTGGTGTGCACATCGATGTTTTGTGCTATCACTGGAGGATTATCATGCGTAAAAATCGCAACTTTATTGCCGGGGCGGCTTATCATGTAAGCAGCCGAACCAATAACAAAACCAGGGTTTTTTCCCGGCATTTGGGCAAAAAAATAATGCTTTTGGTTTTACAAAGTGCAAAGGAAAAGTACCAATTTAAGCTGCACAACTTTTGCATAATGCCAAACCACATCCACTTGCTGATTACCCCCGCAGAGGGGACCAATTTATCCCGTATTATGCAGTGGATAAAAACCCAATCCGCAAAATGCTGGAACCGTATCCATGGCTCTACCGACCATCTTTGGGGCTCCCGGTTTTTCGCCCGCCCGGCAAAAGATTGGTGGGATTATCTTCTCCTGCATCATTACATCGATCAAAACCCGGTAAAAGCCGGGCTTGCCGCAAATCCCACAGATTGGGAATTCGGCGGCGCGTTCCAAATCGCCAACAACATCAGCGACCTTGTCGACTACACCTCTTTGGATCGCCAAGCCTACATAAAATTACTCCCACCGCCCCCCAAACGGTGAAAAAGGGAAAAAGGTGATTGACACCAGTTTTCACACAAAGGCACGGGGGCACAAAGACACAAGAAAAACGGTGATTGACACCAGTTTTCACACAAAGGCACGGGGGCACAAAGACACAAGAAAAAGGGTGATTGACACCAGTTCCAGCCCGCCAGCCAAAAACGGTGATTGACACCAGTTCCAGCCCGCCAGCCAAAAACGGTGATTGACACCGTTTCAGCCACTTCCGCCAAAAAGGGTGATTGACACCAGTTTCAGCCCCGCCAGCCAAAAGGGTGATTGACACCTGTTTCCAGCCACCTGCCAGCCCAAAAAGGTGATTGACACCAGTTCCAGCCCGCCAGCCAAAAAGGGTGATTGACACCATTTCCAGCCACTGCCAGCCAAAAAAGGTGATTGACACCGTTTTTGTAAGGTATTAAAGTGAAAATATGAAAAAGAAACTAACAAAAGAGCAAGTATTGGCAACCGGATTGGCTATAATTACGCTATTCGTCTTCGCGGCTTGCAAAAACGAACCGGCCATGGACTCGAAATGCGAATGCCCTGAAAAAGGCCATTTGGGCATTGGCGAAGATTGCTGCGATGCCAAAAATTGCAACTGCGCGTTAAAGGTTTATGGCACTATTACTGATCTTAATGATAATGTGATTAAGTTTTATCGCGACGGAGAGATTAAGGTTGGAGAAATGGAAGCGATTATTACGCGAGTTAAGCTTGTATATTATGAAGGAATGGGCTCTATTCAAAAAACAAATTTTTTCAACAAAATCACAGAAATACATGTAAAACCGACAAATGGCATGAGTAAAAATGGGAGCATTTTCACAATCGGATGTAATGAAGATCTTTTTGAGTTACAAGATTATATGACAAGAATTGCAGATGGCATGATAACAAAGGCTTTGCCCGCGCACGACAAAGGCTGGAAAAAGCTCAATCGCCAAAAAAAGGTGATTGACACCATTTCCAGCCATTTCCAGCCACTGCCAGCCAAAAAAGGGTGATTGACACCGGTTTGGTGTTGCTTTACAATGGTTCCATGCTGGAAAAATTTATCAAGGCTCTGTTTGGATCGCAGCATGAACGGGACCTGAAGGCATTATTGCCCATATTACATTCGGTTAATGAGAAAGAAAACTGGGCTGCCGGGCTGCCGGCGGAGGAATATCCCAGACAGACCGCCCTTTTGCGGGAACGCTATACCAACGGGGAAAGCCTGGACCGGCTATTGCCAGAGGCGTTTGCGCTGGCACGGGAAGCGGCGCGGCGGAATTTGGGCGAGCGGCCCTACGATGTGCAAATACTGGGCGGTATTGTCCTGCATCAGGGCAAAATCGTCGAGATGAAAACCGGCGAAGGTAAAACCCTCATGTCGGTTGCCGCCGCCTACCTCAACGCGATTCCCGGCAAGGGAATTCATGTGGTCACCGTCAACGACTATCTGGCAAGCCGCGATGCCGAGTGGATGCGGCCCATCTTTAGTTATCTGGGACTCACCGTGGGGACTATTCTGTCGGACATGGACAATGCGCGGCGCAAGGAAAATTATGCCTGCGACATTACCTACGGCACCAATAACGAATTCGGCTTTGATTACCTCCGCGACAATATGCACCGAGACATGGAAAGCCGGGTACAGCGGAAGCATAATTTTTGTATTGTTGACGAAATCGATTCAATTCTGATTGATGAGGCGCGCACCCCGTTGATTATTTCCGGCGCGGCGGAAGACGATACCTTTAAGTTTGCCGAAGTTGACAAATTGCTGGGCAGTCTGAAAGAAGTGCAAAAAAAAGAAAACGGCGAGTACCCCGACGAAGCCCAGGGCGAAGAAGTAATCGGCGATTACAAAATCAACGAAAAAAATAAAAATATTTCTTTTAGCAATCAGGGGCTTGCCACTGTCGAAGAGATTCTGCAAAAACGCGGCCTTATCGAAGGGGCTATTGTTGATGAAGAAAATTTTGAATACATTCACTATTTTACCCAGGCGCTCAAAGCCCACAAACTGTTCCACATTGACGTTGACTATGTCGTGCAGGAAGGGCAGGTGCAAATCGTTGATGAATTTACCGGACGCATTTTGCACGGCAGACGTTATTCGGACGGCCTGCATCAGGCGATTGAGGCAAAAGAACGAATCAAAATCGCCCAGCGCAACCGCACGTTGGCAACCATTACATTCCAGAATTATTTCCGCTTGTATACAAAAATATCCGGCATGACCGGTACTGCGGATACCGAAGCGGTTGAGTTTACCAAAATTTATAAACTGGAAGTGGTGGTCATTCCCACCAACCTGCCGGTCGCCCGCCTTGACGAACATGATGAGGTGTACCTTACCGAATCTGACAAATACAATGCCCTGTGCAACGAGATTGCCGAGGCGCACAAAAAAGGCCAGCCCATGCTGGTTGGTACGGTATCAATCGAAAAATCGGAAAAAATCGCTTCGCTGCTGACCCGCCGGGGCGTCCGCCACGAAGTATTAAACGCCAAAAACCACGCGCGGGAAGCGCTGATAATAGCCGAGGCGGGGGCAAAAGGGTCGGTAACCATTGCGACTAACATGGCAGGCCGCGGTACGGACATCAAGCTGGGCGGCAATCCCGAACACCGCGCCCGCAAGCGCGCCGGAACTCAGGCAAGTCCCGAACAATACGCCGCAATATTCCGCGAAGAATATGAAAAATGGAAAAAAGACTACGAAGAAATAAAATCGCTGGGCGGCCTGTATGTCATCGGCACGGAGCGGCATGAAAGCCGCCGTATCGACAACCAGCTGCGGGGACGCTCCGGCAGACAGGGCGATCCGGGCAGAAGTAAATTTTTCATCTCAATGGATGATGAATTAATGCGCCTGTTCGGCGGCCAAAAAATGAAAAACATTATGGGCAAAATCGGCATGGCGCCGGGCGAACCGATTTATCATCCCTGGCTGAACAAGAGCATTGAAAATGCCCAGAAAAAAGTTGAAGAGCGGAACTTTGAAATTCGCAAACATCTTTTGGAATATGACGATGTACTGAACCAGCAGCGCAAGTACATTTACGAACAGCGCGACGCCATTCTGCTTGATACCGATCTGAAAAAACGGGTGAACGATGCCAGCACCGATATGCTGGGAGGCTTTATCGATGAATTTAACCGCGACCAACGAAACGACATGAATGTTGCGGTTAAACATCTTACCGAGCAGCTCCGTACCAAATTTGGGTATCAGCCAACGCTGGATCCAAACGGCGCGGAAGTAAAAAACTCCGAAGCGCTCGAAAAGAACATAGCCGCCGAACTTGAAAAAGACATTAACGACAAAGAAGCCATTATCGGCACAGACTATCTCAACGCCATTATCCGGGACAGCTACCTGCATGCGGTTGACCGCAAGTGGCTGGATCATCTGGAAAACATGGAAGCCCTGCGCGAAGCCGTGTATCTGCGCCATTATGCCCAAAAGAATCCCCTTACCGAATACAAGGTTGAAGGCTTCAGAATTTTTGACCGCATGATCGATGACATACGCCATGAGATTGCCTCACGGCTGCACCTGATTCAAATTCAGGTTACCCCGCCCGGCCAAACCCGCAAGTCAGCAAACCGTTCGTATGCCACGGTACAATCGGCAAGCCACAGCAGCATGGGCGCTTTCGGCGCCGCCCATGGCGCAACCGCTTCTCATGGCGGGGCGCCGCTTTCCAGAGGAGGCGCCGCTTCCCCAATGGGTGACGCCGCCAACCCGCGCGGCGCTACGGTCGTTCGCAACCACCCCAAAGTAGGCCGCAACGACCCCTGCCCCTGCAACAGCGGCAAAAAATACAAACACTGCTGCGGAAAGAATTATTCCTAATTTCTCATTTTTTAGCTGGAAGTAAAATGGTGTGGACTTTGATGGATCGTTCGGCGGCGGCGGCGGTAACCATGTCTTTGGTAATTTTTCCCCTTGGTTTTGGGTGGGGCGGCGCGTCACCGATAAGGATCATCACTCTGGATTCCGCAACCCAGGGAAACTTTACTGCCCCGTCATAGAGGGCTTCATACACCGCTTCGGGAATGTCTCCGCCGCCGGCAGCGCGGGCAGCGTTAAGGTTGCGCTGGAACCGGACAAAGTCATTCGTAAAAGGAATAATTCTGGTCAGGTATTCCTCGTTGTAGTCCCTGAACAAAACCATACCAATTCTGAAAGCAGAGAAGTCCTCAAGCAGCTGACGAAGTGCCGGAATAAGTTTTTGCCGTACCGTGTTAATGGAAGTTCTCATACTGCCGGTGGTGTCAATACAAATAACCAAATCAAGGTTTTTGCCTTTTTCTTTTCCCAGTATATCCCGAATCCGATCGACCATGTCATCCGGGTCATCGGCAAGGATCAAGTCCCCTCCCCCGGATTCCGCTATTTCCGTAAACGCGTCGACCGCTTCCGGTATATAATTTTCATCAGATAATACCGGCGGCGGATCCTGTTTTGCCTCCAGCACAAAGGGGTTGTCCCTGAATGCGCCCCGGTAGTCGGCATACGGAAGCGCAAAGGCCCTGATATTAAGATATGTCCCGTCGGTAACATGCACCTGGCCGCTGCGAATTCCCTCATAGCCGTAATGGAGTGCATAGGGAATATAAATGTGAAAAACCGCCCCCATATCAGGGTGGTTCACCACCGTGGAAGAAATCAGAGAATAAATCCGGCTTTCCCGGGGAATGGGAACACCGTTCAGAATGCGTATTTCATCGCCGTTAATGGGGTTCCATTCACCGGCGCGGTATGCATAATTAGCGGCCTGCCCGGAGGGATCGCTGGTTGATTCAGTCAAAAGCACCGAACCAATAGCCGGTTTTTTCCTGATAAACAGGTGAAAACCGCCGTCCGCCCTCATTTCTATCCGCACATCTTCCCGGTAAAGCTGTAAATCCTGGGCGCCCAGAGAAAAAGCCGCGAGGAAAAGGAGAAAAAACAGCGCAGAAAGAATCTTTTTATTCACTTTGGTACATTATCGACATAACACTTCGGTTTTTTTAATGTCATGCGTATCAATTTTTCCCGGTTATAAGCTGTACTTATTTGCTTTTTTTGGTATACTGATATGCAATGATGGCAATAGATAAAAGAACTAACGGTGTCATATTGTTCGTACTCGGCGCAATACTTTTGCCGTTTATGCTATCAGGCTGTGAAAAATCTGCCGTAAACCAGTCTGGCGAATTCACGGGGTACGCCTCGTTCCGGGATATCCCCGGTGTAACCGCGGAAGAAATACAGGCGATTGAGACAATCCGCAGCCAAGGCGATTCATTCGTATATGGAATGCCGTTGAATATCGAGGCGTTTGAAAATGAACATGGCGAAAGCAGCGGTTTTTCCGCCTTGTTTTGTGAGTGGCTGACAGCGCTTTTTGGGATTTCCTTCCAGCCTGCGCGGTATGAATGGCTTGACCTGCTCGACGGCCTGGAAACCGGGACAATTGCTTTTTCCGGCGAATTGACGCCCACTCCGGCGCGCCGTAGAATTTACCACATGACAAGCGCTATCGCCTCGCGCCCGGTACAATTCTTTCGCATTGCCGGCAGCAAGCCCCTGGCGGAAATAGCCGCGCAGCGCCCAATCCGCGCCGGATTCATTACAGGCACGGCAACAATCAACGCAGTTACTTCCGAAATGAAACCAGACACATTTGAAGTTGTTCTCCTGGATGACTTTCACTTTATCTACGACGCGCTTAAGAGTGAACAAATAGACGCCTTCTATTACAGCGCGGTAGCGGAATTTATTTTTATTGAACACTACGACATTGTTGCAAATGATTTTTACCCGCTGATCTATATGCCGGTCGCTATGGCAACCCGCACTCCGAAGCTGGAACCCATCATCTCTGTCGTAGAAAAAGCGCTGCATACCGACGGTGTCCGCCGTTATATTGCCGAATTATACAATACCGGGTATCAGGAATATCAAAAGTATAAACTATTTGTGCAGCTTACCGAAGAAGAACGCCGCTGCATACAAAATCTCCCTGTTATACCCATCGTGGTTGAGAACGACAATTATCCGTTTAGTTTTTACAACACCCGCGAAAAACAATGGCAGGGAATTGCGTTGGATGTACTGCATGCAGTGGAGGCGCTTACCGGGCTGCGTTTTGAACGCATAAATGACGAAAACGCCAATTTTTCCGATTTGTTCAAAATGCTGGAAAACGGCGAAGCGGCGTTGATATCTGATTTAATGTATTCAAAACAACGAGACGGTAATTTTTTATGGCCGGACATCGCATTATTGGTATCGCGTTCCGCGCTGATATCCAGGTCGGAACATCGAAACGTAAACCTCAATGATATCCTGTACATGAAAATCGGCCTGATTGAGGGATACGCTCATACAGAATATTTCAGGACATGGTTTCCTGACCATTCCGGCGACATTGAATATGAAAACCTTTTAACCGCTTTCGATGGTTTGGATCGCGGCGAGGTAGATGCGGTCGTATCCGGCGATCTCAGTCTGTTGATCCTGACGCATTACCTGGAACGGTCGGGCTACAAAATCAGCTATTTATTTGACAATCCTTACTCTTCAACGTTTGGATTCAACAAAGACGAAGTTGTCCTGCATTCCATTTTTAATAAAGCGCTGCGGCTGGTAGATACAAATATGATTTCAGAACAATGGCTGCGCAGAACCTTCGATTACAGAAGCAAAGTAGCAGAGGCGCAGCGCCCGTTGCTGCTTGGATCGTCCGCGCTGCTTTTTTGCGTACTCTCCCTCATCGCCGTTCTTTTTATAAAAAGCTGGCGCGCCGGCAGAAAACTGGAGAAACTGGTCGAAGAGCGGACGCACGATCTTTCACTGCAAACCGCCAAACATAAAGAAATGGAACACATCATAGCATCCAACTATGAATACGCAAAAAAATTGCATGACGCATTGGCAAAAATTACCAAATCACCGAATATTTCCGCCGGTTTTTTACAGGACGCGGCCGACATCATCTCAAAAGAGGGAGGCATCGCTTTGAATGCCCATCGCCTTGGGATTTGGAAATTGGCGGAGGAGGAAAATACCCTCAAAAGCATTTCCTGCTATGATGTAGGTTCAGGGGAAAATAATATTCAGGACGATTATCCTTTATCAACCCTTCCGGAATATTCAAAACTGCTCAGAACCGAACGGCTGATTATCATGAATAATACCAGCGAGTGCGCATTGGTATCCGATGCAGCATACTCCTCAGATTTATGCGCCGCGCTTGACGCTCCCATACGCGTCGACGGCAAGCTGGTCGGGGTAGTTTGCGTTGAGCAAAATTACTGTGAGGAATACCCCGGGGAACGCAATTGGACGATAAAAGAACAAACATTTGCGTCTTCTCTTGCCGATTTACTGGCGCTTGCAATCTCTGGTTTTGAACGACGCAAAGCGCGTGAAGCCGCCGAGTTGTCCAATAAGGCAAAATCCGCGTTTTTAGCCAACATGAGCCATGAAATACGCACTCCCATGAACAGCATCATCGGATTCTCCGAGCTTGCGCTGGACAATGATCTGCCGCCGAAAATAAAAGACTATCTGGGAAACATACGGAACAACTCAGAATGGCTGCTGCAAATTATAAATGACATCCTTGATATTTCAAAAATCGAATCCGGCAAAATGGAACTGGAAAATATCCCCTTTGACCTGAATGATATGTTCACCCACTGCCGAACGCTTATCACGCCCAAAGCCATGGAAAAAGACCTGACCGTACACTTTTACGCCGAACCGTCTGTCGGCAAAAGATTATACGGCGATCCAACCAGACTGCGCCAGGTGTTCGTGAATCTGCTCTCAAACGCCGTGAAATTCACCAACAGCGGCATTATAAAAATGAAAGCGGCCGTAAAAAATATCGATACCTCCAGCGTAACCATGTATTTCGAAATTAAAGACAGCGGCATCGGCATTGCGGAAGATCAACTGAAAAAAATATTTGACCCGTTCACGCAGGCAGAAACCGGCACGACACGCAAATTCGGCGGTTCCGGCCTTGGGCTTTCCATAACCAAAAACATAATCGAAATGATGGGCGGAACATTGCATGTTGACAGTACGCCCGGCGTGGGCAGCAAGTTCAGCTTTGAGCTTACCTTTGACGCAACAGACACAAACGGCGAAGATTATAAAGCGGAACGGATTATATTCGACGATCTTGAAAAACCCACATTCGAGGGCGAAGTGTTACTGTGCGAAGACAACACCATGAACCAGCAGGTTATATGCGAGCATCTGGCGCGGGTGGGCCTGGAAACCGTAATAGCCCAGAACGGCAAAATAGGCGTAGAGATGGTCAAAAGCCGCGCGCGCAAAGGCAAAAAACAATTCGATTTGATTTTCATGGATATGCATATGCCCGTAATGGACGGTCTTGAGGCAGCCACAGAGATATTCGCGCTTGACACGGGTATTCCTATCGTTGCCATGACGGCGAATGTAATGAGCAATGATCGGGATATTTACACATCGATAGGTATGAACGATTGCGTGGGTAAACCGTTCACGTCTCAGGAATTGTGGCGGTGTCTGATGAAGTATTTGAAACCAATGGGGTGGCAAAAAGAAGATGCCGCCCAGCACTGGCAAAAAGAGCACGAGTTACGGCAAAAACTCATACACAATTTTATGAAAAACAATCATAACAAGTATGATGAAATAACAAACGCCATACAGGCGGGAGAAATACAACTGGCGCATCGGTTGGCGCATACCTTAAAGAGCAATGCCGGCCAGCTTAAAAAAACGTTTTTACAACAAATAACCGAGGAAATAGAAAAGGGCCTTAAAGGCGGAGAAAATCATGTTACTCCCAAACAATTGGAAACATTCAAGGCGGAATTGAGCGTCGTACTGGCAGAACTATCGTCTGCCCATTTACCAAATCACACAAAAGACAGAGAGGTGACGGCAATGGACAAAAAAAACAGCATACTTCTCGTAGATGATGACACATCGAACCTTATGGAATTGACTCACATATTACGGTCAGAGTACAGGATTCATGCGGTTAGAGACGGGATATCCGCACTGGAAAAAGCGAATGAATATTTGCCTAATCTTATATTGCTGGATATTATCATGCCTGATATGAGCGGATTCGAAGTGCTTGCTGAACTAAAAAAATCTGAAAAAACCAAAGCAATCCCTGTTATTTTCATAACAGGGACTACTGAAAGCGATGATAAATCCAAAGGGTTTGCTGCCGGCGCCGTAGATTTTATATCTAAACCTTTCGACGCCATGGATGTTAAACGCAGAATTGATCATCAAATGCGGTAAGAAGATTACCGACGGCACTTACCGCAGCAACTACGGCCGGAATTGCCGCGTTTACCTCCTTTCTGATAGGCGTTACGGTCGTTATGACCACGTTTGTTTCTCTTTTGATAAGCGCCGCGATCATTGCCCGGGCCGGGAGCATATCCCATGTCTGGACGAGCAGCCGGAAAATCATAGGACTTGCCGGCTATGGTTACTTTAGACGGATGCACCAAGTTTTGGGAAACGTATCCTTCAATAGTTACTGAATTTCCTTCTTTGAGCCCGTCAATAAAGCCGATATACCGTCCAAGCCGGGGAACAACATATACGGTACTCCCATCCGCCACCGCAATTGCCCCATTGTGCAACTGCAATGTTCCATTAACCGTAATTGGGCGCGCCGCGCCCTGCGATTTTTCCCGGCTTTGCGCCGATGCCATCCCCATCACCAGAAAAACAACCGCCAATACCAAACCAAGTTTTTTCATAATACCTCCGTATTTGTGTTACATACATTACAACACATGGACAGCGGATACGTTACAATGTATTTATTTTTTATCAAAAATAAATACGCTTGGTAAAGACGGATCTTTCAGGTGTTTTTTGGCTTCTTCAAGATGATGCACAGCGCAGATATCCTGCGGATCCGCAGCCACGACCTTTTCAAAACGCTGGACAGCGGCAGTATAATCCTTCATGTGGTATTTCCGCACCCCTGACTCGAACACCGTTTTGGTAGCAAGCCGGAACTTCTTGTCTTTCGCTGAAAGAGCATCCAGCATATCAAATATACCAACTACTTCGTTTATTCCCGCAGCCTGCACCATCCCGACAAAACGGTATGCAAATTCAGATTCATGGCCTGCAAGCTGATTCAATGTATCGCGGGTAATTAACAAACCGGAACCGGTCTGTTTGGAAAGGCCTTCTACGCGGGAAGCCAGGTTAACATTTGCCGAAATAACCGTACTGGAAAGCCGTTCATTTTCGCCGACAATACCCATCATGACCGATCCGGTGTGGATTCCCACTCCGATATTGATACCATCTACTCCTATTTTTATTCTGGTATTCGCGTCAACCACCAGCTTCTGGTATAATTCAATACCGGCGCGTACTGCATCCATGCCGTTGACAAACAGCGCCATTGCCGCATCACCCATATATTTATCTACAAAACCGTTATGCTTGCGTATAATGGGCCCGGCAAGACCCAGTATTTCATTGATGAATACAAAATTCTCCCGCGCAGTCATCATTTCCGAGTTAATGGAAAAGTACCGTATATCAAAAAACAGCACGCTAATATCCCGCTGTACGTTATCGCCCAGCTTCATTTTGGTAATGTCGGAAACACCCAATTGCTCCATAAATTGCACCGGCACAAATCGAATCGTCGATTCATTAAGCCGGGTTATCCGATCAAACTGATCGTGAAGCTCCTCCGCCATGCTGTTTAACCCGATGCTCACCATGCCAAGCTCGTCCCGCGCATTGTAACGCACCCGCTCGGTCCGATCGCCGTTGGCTATGGCATTCAGAACGCCGGCCACAGACGAAAGCTGCTTTACGACAACGGAAACCATCACGCCCAGCGCCAGCAGAATGGCCGCACACACCAACGCCACGATAAGCGAAACATGCCTTTTAACTTTGATGTTGCCGATTTCATAGCCGGTCATGTCAAGCCCAACCTCCAGCATACCGGCAATCTCCCCGGCGCTGTTATACACCGGCGCTTCGGCAAAAGCCCAAACCCCGTTATACAGCTCCATGATGGCCGCAACAGGCTGCCCGCTCATAAGGATATGATAATCTTCCTCATCAATCGCTTCATCCGGACGGAAGAGATTCCATTCCTCACCGGAAATGACCACTACATATTCAAAATGACTGCCCTTGTAAATCGCCGCATAATAACTTTTGTTCCAGGGATCGGCATTGTATCCCGCAATTTCCTTAATTAATGTTGAAAGCCGTTTATATGAATCGCCATGCACGTCTTTTATGCTGGTTATATCGTCAACATCATCTCCATCGATCAATTTTGCGGATACTACCGCCAGCGCCGTCATTTCATTAAACAATGCCTCGTTAAGCCGTTCTGTCATTACATTGAATGTGACCGAAAACACCACAATGAACGCAGTTATCAGCAGCGGAATGATAACCACCGTTTGTTTGATAAACAGCGAAATATAGCCGTTCAGTATTCCGATAAACAGGATACCCAGAGTGGCAATAAGCGCCAAAACGCCCAGCACCAGCGCTGCCTGTACCAATATTATGCGCAGCCGTTCGCCAATCGGAAGCTGCAGATCGCCGTCGTATGTGGTAAAATGCGAACCATCGTACAGCCATACCACATCGCCGTATACGCCGGCAAAGGTATTCCCGTGAAAACCAAAACCTTTTAGCGCGGGTTTTTCTCCCTGCGCCTTTAACGGTTCAAAAAAACGCTCGGGAACAATGCGCTGCACATTATTGCCGGCAATGCGGAACAGGGCATTAGACCCCATATCAAAGAACACCAGATTATCGCCCGAGTCATAAAAAATATACCAGGGATGGGTGCCGCCTTCTTCGATGGTCCAGTTAAATGAAGCCCGCAGTATCGACTCGCCATCGTCTTTTACCTCATAAATATTTCCATCGCGCAAGACGTATGCAAAATTATGCATATCTTTCAGGACAAGCTGGGCAACCATAAAATCTTCGATTATGCCATTTATCCCCCCAAAAAACACCGACTGCCGCAATGCATCCCGAAAGGTATCGTACTGGTACAGGGTAACCCTATCCTGCTCTGTCCGGGAAAACGTCAGTATTCCATTTTCGCACCGAAACGAACCAAATTGATAAAACAGCCGCGGATTGTTGTACGGACTATTGTCCGATGGGTCATCATAGCTGATACTGAGAATATCCTTGACATAACGCCCGCGGTTATCATATTTCCTGATTATATCCCGTTTTGTCAGCAAGGCGTCATATTCCGCCTCTATCGCATATACATACAGGTTTCCCGCCTCGTCAATAGCGCCGTCTACGATGCGGGTATATTCCTTTAACTTGTCTATGGTGATGGTATAGCGAATATCGCCATTGGGCGCCATACAGACAAGGCGGAACGAACCGCTGTCTATGACATATACATTACCGTCTTTCTCATATTTTGCCATGGCAGGCGCAATAAAAGACGTTGTCTGTTGCAATGGCTTCTTGGTGAACACATCAAGATTCAAAACACATAAAACCCCGCAGCCAAGAAAAACCGCTATGCACACACAAAATAAAAGGTATACCTTCGTTTTTTTCATATGACTTTATGATACGGCAATTAATGAGGGATGTCAATGTTTGGCGTGGGCCTGGTTTTGGGCTAATACTCCCATTTTTTTCACACCAAGGCACAGAGGCACGGAGGCACGGAGGAATGCCTTTCCTTTTTTCTCTTCCTCCGTGTCTTTGCGTCTTGGTGCCTTTGTGTGAAAAATTCGGAAAAAAATTCTAAAACACCCATGCAAAACGCCAGTTTCCGCCATATATAGGGTATGAAGAATGAACAATTGTCTGGCGGCAATGCTGCTCCGCTTGTGTGGCATCCCGCGTTTTTGCAGGCGATCCAGATCGAGT
>WQXQ01000021.1 GCA_009784775.1 Treponema sp. | reverse complement strand
AATATGTCCCCGGCAACAAGAGTATATCCAGCGATGGTTATTTCTTTTGCTACAGTTGCGGCGGCGGTTTCGCAGATTGATTTTATAAATTTGTTTTGTTTATTATTTAACGCTGATTGTGCTGCGGCCGATATTGGCTTACTAGCATCCGGGGTATTATCTACATTCCCCAGCCCAACTTGAGCCTTTGTAACTGCGTGCGGATTTTCTTTATCTATGAAATGTGCTGCTATTTGTTGAAAAATAGCGGCAATGTTATTGGCAAAAATCTTCAGTACCTGAAATAAAGGATAAATAGCTGAAACAACCTGAAAATTACTTGCCGATGGTGTTTCCATATCCACTCTAATACCTATTGAGAGATCACCTCCAGTGTCTACTGCTGAATATGTATTATTTACGTTTGCGCTAATGGTACGATTCAGCGCGTTTTGTTTGCCGTCCCATGCTAATCGTTCTGTTGGTGATATGTGTTTGTCAGTATCGGCAATATGCTCGGCAACTATCTCGTGTGCTTCATGGATACCTTCCTCAATTTTATTCATGTTGGCAGCACTGAAAGGGGTGCCGGGTTCAGTTATTTCAGTTGGAGCGTTATTGAGGATAACGGATTTGGATGTTTCTTGGGACTTTTCAAACCGCTTGAGAGTTGATCCCTGCCGGGCTTTCCATTCAGTTTTTTGATATGCCATGAGATAAGTATAAACGATGCGGCTGTAGTTGTTCTAAATGGGATAAATACCCATTTAGTTGATTAGTATACAGAAATGGGTTACAATAACAATAAGGAGATAGTATGAAAAAATGGGTGTTAATCTTGACTATTGCTTTTATTGTGTTTGCTTGTGATAATGGGGATATGGACAATGGAGCAAACCAACCTAATCCGTTTATAGGGACGTGGGAAAATGAGAGTAATGGTTATCGTATTGCTTTTACCCCTGTAATTGCAACAGGGTATTATCCCAATGGCGATATTTATTGGGTCGGTACTTATACTTATAATGCTACAGAAATAAAAATATTAATTGATACTACAATATCGGCACAAGAAATAATATGGGCCGCTTATGATGGTATTATTGTAGTAGAATATAGATTTGAAGATGATAAGCTCATATATAACGGAAATCCGTGTGTAAAAATAAATTAAACTCCTCTCATTTTAAGAAAGAAATTACCTGCTGTATCGCTTTGCGTATACACAGTGCCACTCTCGGTCGGTATCTGTGTGGGCAAGTTGAGTAGTTTAAGGGTCATTTTTCCAAACTCTGGAATAGTAAATGTCATGCTTTCACCAGTTACCATAAATGGATCATTATTTACCCGCATTTCTCCAAAAACATAAGCTGACATTGTTTTTGCGATGAGTATTCTGAGACTATTCCTGTATATATACACCTCTATAATAGTTGTTAATGCGCTTACTGTTTGTCCTTGGCCAGATGCTCCTCCCTGCCAATATGTCCGCATTTCTTCCCATCGTATTATTTCAATTCTCTGAAATGCTCCTTGCTTCATAACGGTCTGACCTGTAGATGTTTGATTCGTAGAATATGGACTTGTAAAGTGTCCGCTAGCGATATTCCAAATTCCAACTGATCTAAAAAAATTAAATATGTCAACTGCGGTAAAACCTGGGCTTGAATGTCCTGTAAAAGTTATCGGGGCTGGTACAGGGCTTCCTTGATGTACAGATATTGGCCCGGCATCCAGGCTTTCTGCCATCAAATTGCCTCTTATTGATGCTCTATCAGCTCTAAACAATCCATTCGAAAATAATTGGAACAACGGCATATCAGCAGAATCTTTTTGTTGGCTTTGAATAACGCCATTTGCTCGTAATGTTATAACCTGTGCCTCAAGTTCCTCAATAAACGCTTTCATTGCCGCAATGCGGGATGCAAATAGAGCCCCAAACCATTCAACATTATTTGCAAAGCCCGGCACATCAAGGCCATCCTTAAAGCATCGGGTATATAAATCGGTGTATCGAATGGGATCACGGTATTGCCATGTTACACCGTCCCACTGAAAAACGCTGCCCATAGACCGGCCGTCAAGGGCGGTGATCGCAAATACAAAATCTCCCTGAAACGCCCGCACCTGGCCCTGGACCGGCCCTTTTATAATGGTGGCCGTTGCGGTTGACGGTAAAGCCGTTATTGTTCCCAGATATCGGGGTGCGGAATTTCTAAAGTTTTTGGTGATAACAAATACTGCAGTATATACGTTGCCCTGATATTCTGCCTGGACCGTTATATTATTTATATCATCCAATGCGGTATTGATGCCGACGGTGATAAGGCCGTTTGTATTAATGGATACTCCCGTCGGCGCGTTGGCAAGGGAAAATAGACCATCTGATACAAGCGAATTCCATTGAAATAGTCTGGCTTGAGCGGTCAGGGGTAACAGGCCTGCAAGAATATTGCCGTCACCATCGGTTTCGAGTATTATGTTTTGCGGAGTAAGGCCAAGCCATATTGGGGTAATGTCATCAGTGCCGCGCTGGGCTTTTATGCGTACCGGCAATCCCCATTCGCCTTCGTCAATAGATTCGGCTATTTTGGTTGATTGCCAGATTGACCGGAAGTTTTGCAGTTGATACCAGCCGCCTTCCTGCCCATTACCTGCCGGCCGTTCCGGTTCTGCCTCGCTATCATGATAGACGATAAAGCGCATCAATCGATTGGAATTGACAACGCCCGGATCTACGGCGCCGGAGACCGGCGTTATTTTGTTTATAAATGCGGGCAAGATAAAGGCAGGATCATCAACCCCAAAAATTTCAGGACTGTATTCTACGCAAGTGAGATTCGCCGATACATTAGTTCCGGGTTGTATATCGGTAATAACAAGATCGATGACCTCGTACCCCCGTACGCCAAACGCATATATATCGCCGGCCTTTGGGATGCCGGATTCCTGAATCGGCTCAGTAAAAAAAATAACATTTTGCGGTTCGTAATAAACATTTCCTTCATCGACCGCATACATATCTCCGACAAATGGTTCGTAGAGTTCCGTGCCATCGCCAGGGTAATAGGTGATAGATTTTTCCCGGGGTAATCCAGGGCTGAATATCACTTCTTTCAGCATTATAATCCCGTTTGACAACCGTATTCGTACCGCATACTGCGTGCCTGCGGTCATAACCACCGGTTCATCGGTATCAATGCCGATGCACACACCATCTGCCCAGATAACGCCTTTAATCCTACCCTGCACCGATCCGGTAAGAGCGATATCTCCGGCATATTGTATCCAATCGCCTTTATTGCACATCAGGTATTCAATGTCCACATCAATGGTATGCACAAACGGCCGATTGTTAAGACATGCGTAATTATACATACCGATACGGCGCACCTGGATATTATCGGTAATACCCCAGAGATTGGTTTTTTGTGTTGATTCGGCTTCTATAATACGGTTACCGTCCGGCGTGTTATACACCGACAGCTCATTTTGAGCATAACCTGCATTCTCGTCAATAAACCGCAATGCGATTGCATCCGGGATATCGGCCTTTAACATGGTAATGCTGTAACTAATGGTATTTTTGGGCGTAAATAACTGTACTGGTGCCGGCCGCTCGATGTCCTGCACTACGCTGATTTTTGAATCAATCCTGATAATATCGGCGCGGGCGGTATTACCGATCATCCGTATAAGCTCTGCAATGGTAACCGATTCGGACAGGTACGCGTTGCACGTATAATGATGCTCTGCGCACCAAGTATAAAATGCTTCTATTGACGGCCAATCAATATCATTGGGATCAACCTGCTGCTGCGCGGCCCTGCCCCGCAGCGCGTGCATGAGCATTGCGGCGGGATTGCGGGTTTCGGCGGTGTCCTGCCAAGATAAAGCGCCTGAACCAGAGCCGGCATAGACCGGCAGTTTCGATGTCGCAATATAGTTAAAGCTATCAACCACACCGTTCATTTTTCCAGTGGCCATAACCCGCAGGGCTATTATGGTAAGGTCTTTTTGCCGTTCGGCGCGGATCGGGCGCTCTGATTTTATCGAACGGATTGACCCCACATGTACCATATCAATTACTTTACTGTTTGTTGAATCTGGTGTTATGCGCTCTATTTTAACCGTATACGTGCCCCGCGGTAATCCCGATTTGGTTATCTGAAACCGCTTTGTTTTTAATTCTGACCCGGATATGGTGTTACTGCTGTGAAAAAAACCAAGCGGCTGATAGTGTTCTTCATCGGCTCTTTTGTAAAAAGCCTGCACCTCGACCGACGCGGACAAGAGATTGCCTTCATCATCATACTGTCCGATACCATTGTGGAAAAATATATCCACATTTATAGTATCGGTATTATCCGGCGTAGTACGGATTATTTCGCCGGATATTTTAGTACCGTCTCCGCCGTCAATTTGGTTTTGCAACGGCGCGTTGATGGAGTCTTCATGGACGCAATAAGGGTACAGACTTGACTCTTCCCCATTTTGCAATATTTCCATGCGCACCACAGGATCATTCCCTGATAGAATGTGCTGGATATTTCTTGTCTGGGATAATTTCGTGATGGGGGTTTCGCCTAATTTTATACTATGCAGATCAATAACGCAATTTTTATAACCGCCGCAAAAAAGCTGGGTGAAGTATTGCTGGTTGCCGATTATTTCCGTGTGCTGGTTTGCCGCCAGATCGGGGTATATCCGGTGCCGGCCAAACAGTACTGGGATTCTGCCGTGCGGGCGCGCCTGATTTTTTCCGCCGCGGATTGACGGATCGTTCTCCGGCTTTTCAGTATCTTTTAACGTTGGGGTATTTACATTCATAAGAACGGTGCCGCCCAGTGTCAGTGAGAGACCAGCCCCTATGAGCGCTGCCCCTGCAACGCCGCCAAAACCAGTCCAGCCAAACGCCGCTATCGCAGCGATACCAAGACCCACCATCACCCATCCACCGATCTTCATTCCCACGCCGGCGTCCTGATTGCTGCCGTACGGCACAAATTTGATCCACAGTGTATCGCCATCTTTTGCCAACAGCGAAAAATCGGTAACGATTTCACCGTTGCGGCACACCCGCGCGTGCGAAACCGGAAAGCCCGAATGTAACTCTTGTATAATGTCCGCGATTGTTTTGGGGCTGACGGTAATATTTATTTTTGCTGATTTTAACGGGTGCAGTTCTGCTATTATGTTAACGGACACGGTAATACCCCTCTATACGGCCCTGTAAACCAGGGTGCGTTTCCCGCTGGCAGACCGTTCCTGTTTTTCTGTTTGCGTGGAGGATATATCTGTTGCCGGCAACAATACCGATATGGCATGGACGTCCATTTTCGGTTATAACCGCAACCGCTTTTTCTTCCGGTGCTGGTATTTGCGCTGCGGTCAGTACCGGCAGCTTTTCCGCAAACAAACGCGCGGTTTGTTCGCAATTAAGCGCATCAGTGTAATTATCAGACAATTCCGGCAGCTCAATGCCGTATTCGTTCTGTAAAACCAAACGCACCAGTCCATAGCAGTCGCATCCCTGCATTGTCCTGCCGTTCGATACAAAGGGAATGCCGATATATTTTCTAACCCATTGGTATATCATCAAAAAAACATCCCCTCAAAATCTTCCGGTGTGTAGGTATCTTTGGGAAATTTACGATCTATCAGATAAAAATCGTATACTTCACCCTCAATAGTTTCTTTGTTTGCCCGCACGTTCCGTAATCGATACTTAAGCGGCCCCCGCTCGTACACGTCCGGAGTATCAGCCATAATGATACAGACGGTAATGATGATATCCTGTCCCACGGCCTTTTTAATTTCCTGAAAAATAGCAAGATCGGTATTGTCGATGGCAAGGCGGCACGGCCTGGGCGCGTTGTCTGTTTGCTCCGGCAGAATAATCGTAAATCCTGCAGCCGTGAATACTTCGCCGCGTGAAACTATATGCTGGTTATTGTCAACAAATCGCAGTAACACGCCGCCGGATGTCTCAATGGTCAATAAATGCAAAAAAACTTTTTCTGTTTCCGGGGCAAGTACGGCAGCGGTCGCCTGTTGAGATATCTGACTCATAACCGCTCCAATGGTAATGTTACCTCAAATAATCCGCCGATTTCAGTAGCGATATAATCATCGGTGAATCGGAACTCGGCGATTTCTTGCGTAACAGGATCTATAAAGTTAAACCGTAGTACGCCATCGGCAAGGACTGTGTTATAAAATTCTTTGAACACAATCAATTCGGCATTATCAAACCGCTGTTTTCCCGTATAATGAACAGTCCGCGCAGTATACCGCCGGCGCGCTTTTTTAGGGCCTGCATCCATCGCAGTGCGGATAACATTGCTTTGCGGTTGTATGCTCAATCCGTCTGCAAGAAAATCTGACGGCAAGTCAGGCCAATATATATCTGCCACCTAAACCCCCTTTGCCCTTAGTCCGTACCGCCCGCCCATGATATGGTCCGCTTTTCCGGATGCGATATGTTGGTTAACCACATTGCCAATAATAATATCTACTTGCCTGCCGCCATCCGCGCCTTCGGTTTCTTCCTGCCGTACCTCGGCGCCGGAATTATTGATAATATTTATGATGACACTTGAGCCGCTTCCTGCGGTTTGCACACCCAGATCGCCATTGGGCATACGCGTGAGCGGCATAATTGCTTCCGGCCCTGCCTCGCCCATGAGACCGCGTTCAAAGCCGCCGCCATATCGGAAATAGGTGGGCTGGCTCACAATCTGGTTGGTAAATGCACCGCCGGCGGCAAATGCTCGCGCCGCCTGACCGTATTCATCGTATACATTGCCGTGGGCGTTTGCGGTTGCCGCATTCGACTTTCCGTCTACATAGCCGGAAATGATTGCGCTTGATCCGGCGGCGGCAATAAAACCAAGACCCAGCGGCCACTGGCCGTTAGCGATTAACTGGAGGCCTGCTTGCAAGAATAATATGGGTAACTGCCGGAGAATCTGCTGTGACATTGCGGCGAGGGCGCGGCCCATAGCTTCAGCGGCATCTTCTCCTTCTCCCAGGGCACGTCCGAATTCTTCAAAACCGGAAAGCGTTGCGGAGGCGGAAAGAGCCACAAGCTGCGCATTCAGATCGCCGATGGTGATGGCTGCTTGCGCGCTAAACCCTTGTATATTCATGAGCGTTATGGTGAGGCTGTTGGAAAGTTCCTGCTGCCAGTCCTTGACGGCCTCCCGCGCTTCATCGAGTGCAGTTTTCTTTATTTCAATATTGAATTTTAGTGTTGTATCATCGCGTAAATCGTCAAACCGTTTGCGAATAGCTGCTATTTCTTCTTCGGAATGTGCAGCGGCAATGATGCGCTGCGCCTCAAGTTTGTCAATGGCTTTAATGGCATTGTCGTATTCATATCGCAAGCCGGCAACCTTCGAGGAACTCAATTCCCGCCGCATCCGTTTCTCTTCATCGCCCAGTTGCTTAATGACATCGCTCCGCTGAGATGCGTAATAGGCGTTTATCTGGTCGATGACGGTTTTGTCACCTTCACGGACATAATGATCCCAGGCGTCTTTTAACTTTTTACGATGCTCCAGTTCTATGGCATACAAAGGATCGTGGGCTTGTTCTGCCTGAGATGCATTCCATATCTCAGTCCAATCTTCTTTCCACTTGGCAGCCTTTTTTGCAATGCTGCCTCCCAGTTCGTCAATTTCATCCTGAAAATTTTGAATGATGGATTCTATTTTGTTTTTATCTTCCGGCGATATATCGACATTAAATAAATAGGTTTGGGCAATGTTTATTTTGCTTTCAAGTTCGGCTATTTGTTCGTTATTCGTAGTATCGTAAAATTCTTTGATAAATTCATCGCGGAGTGTTCTGAAACGTTCAATAGCTGTTCTAAGGTTTAGCATTTCGTCACTTCTAACGACCCCTCTTTGTTTTTGCTCATCAACTGCAGCTTGCAGTTTCTTTATTTCGTTTAATGTTGCTTGAATATCAAAATTTTGAGATGCCCTATAATAAGCTTGCACTGCGGTATGACCTTCTTTTGTCGCATCATTTTGTTTTTTTTGTACCAATGCGAGATTTTCGGTTGCCCGCGCGGCTTTTTGCGCATCCGTAGCCATAACGGTATAGGCCGCCGCAATGCCGGCTACGGCAACCGTTGACGCTAGCACGACCGGATTGAGGGCACCAACGGCAAAATTTAACTTCATCTGGGCGGCAAATGCGATGGTAGCCTTGACTGCCTTTGCCGCCAGCAATCCGGCAACCGTTACCAGCGCCCCAGCGAATACGCCTTTTAGTATCGGACTTTCATTAATGGCATTGGTAATATTGGTCAATATTTCCACGGTTGCGATAGCCGCAGGCATGAGCATCTCGCCAAAAGACGCGGCTAAAGAGTTTGTTGCTTCTGTTAAACCTTCCTTCATTGCAGCCAGGCTTTTTGATGCCAACTCCATGCCGCCAAAATATTGCCCTCCAGCAGCAGTCAGATCATCCAGTGCTTTTGAAAAATCGGCAAAGCTGATTTGCCCTTTGCTGGACATTTCGACAATTTCTGCAGTAGTCGTATTAAAATTTTTGGCTAGTGCGTCAAGAATGGGTACGCCCTGGTTAAGATAGGTATTGAGTACCTGCATATCGGCTTTGCCCTTGGCCGCTGCTGTCGAAAATGCGTTGACATAACTGGTCATTTTTTGGGAATTGCCTTGGGACAGATCGCCGAATTTGGTTAGTTGGCTTTGTAAATCCTGCAGTGGCACTTTTGCGGCGATTAATACATTGGTTGCCTGGGTGAGGGTGTCAAGATCAAACGGCGTCACATCATTGAACGCTTTAATCTCATTGAACAATCCGGCGCCGGCTTGCATATCGCCTAGCAACACGCCAAATTGATTTCTGGCTGTTTGGAAATTGTCGGCAGTTTGGAGCGCAAAGGCACCCATATCTTTAATGAGCAACAGTGCCTTGGTCGCGGCGGCAACTTCTGCCAGACTGCCCAGCGCTTTTTTGATATCGCCGATACTGGAAACCGTACCCTTCCCGGCAGCCTCTGCATCCTTGAATGATTGGTTAAGCGCTGCGCCGTCATTTTGTGCGTATTTACCGGCTTCCTCGGCAAGGGCTTTCATATCACCCTTGAGCGCAGATACTATCCGGGCTGCTTCATCGGCGGCGATGCGGATTTGCAGTTCAAGGGTTTTATTTGACATACTTCCTGCTATCCTTTTCCTCTTGCCATTTTAGATTGCGCTCTTCTTCATCAACTTTCCACCGCTCGATTTTTAACACCGACAGTGCCTGGATTATCCATTCTGGTTGCTCGGCCCAGCCGCCGGAAAACGGCAGACAGCCAAGGTTTTCGCACGTGCATAACATATCCCATGCAGCAAGAAATTCTGCATTGAGGTATGATGCCGCATCCCGTGACGTAATGAATACATCCTGCCCGCGTTCGTCTTTTACCCGCGTATTCCAGAGCGGGTTACGCCCCGGAGCTACGTTTTCTGTATGCTTACCGGCGCGGTATACCCGGTAAGCAATTCTCAGTTTTTTTCGTCAATGCTGGGTTCATCAAGAATGCGGTCAAATTCTTTGACGATCTCTTTCAAGAGCGGCTCAAAATTAATGGGCGCGTCAATGAGATGCTGGGCGCTTATAATTTTGTGTTCCGCATCGCCTTCGCAGTATGCACAATTGGATATAGAGATGAGCATTTCTTTCAGCGTTGCCAGTTCATCCTTGTCAATGGTTATTTCCATTTTTTCGATACGGCCGTCCGCACCCGATATGCCTTTTGCCTGCGGCTTACTGCGGCAACGGTTTTTTATGGCAAGCGTTGGATACCGGTATCGTACCGTTATCTGATCGGTTGCCGGTAATTCCCTGTTTTTATTGAAGGAGGGTATGAATACCCCTTCTTTTGATATGTGCAGTTTCATGGTTCCTCCTTATGCCGTTTGCACTTCGAGTGAATAAAACACCGGATCAATGCCGGTGAGCCTACCGGACGCGTCATACGACTGGGCGCTGCCGGATTGTCCGCCGAGCGATACATTGTACAGATATATCTGGCAGAACACAAAAGCGTCTGTTTCTTCCGGCAATGCGGCTTTATTGACATAGCCGATCATATATAACGCGCGGTTTGCTTCATCAGTAACTTCTACCGTGCCGTCCCTACAACGCTTGAACAGTTTCATGTTCCGGTTGATCACGCTGCCCTTCTCGTCGGACTCGCCAATGGTAAAAATGGAAGAAAGGGTGAGCTGGGCGTCTTTTTTCCCCAAGCGGTATTTACGGAACCTGTCCTTGAGTTTGGTTACGTCAATTTCACCCTGTGTTATGCCCAACCTCCAACTGGAACAATCGGCTACATGGGCAAGCTTCAGAAAGTAGAATGTATCTCCTGCGGCAGGTACTTCCGTACCGATGGCGGGAAACAATTCACCGGGCACAAGCCCATCCGCAAAAATGGAACCAGTTTGGGCTCTGGTTTTTATGACGCACATCTTTTGGTCAAGTATATTTTTGCCCGGTTCTTCATTCACTAATTCGTCGATCGTTTTTACGCCGTCTCCTGCGTATTCAACGTCGCTTTGGTCGCCGGTGAATATCATGCTGTCATCGCCAATGAGGGTTTTGAGTTCTTTCATGCGTTATGCTCCTTGTCTTGCCGGGGTTGCCGGCTGATTGTTTTTTATTTCCCCGGTTTTTATTTCCGAGGAACCGTCTTTTTCCGCCTTTGCCGGCTGGCAAGGCGCACGGCTGGTTTTGCCGTTTTTTGTTTTGTACCTTGTTATATGCGTACTCATTAATATCCTCCTTGCGGTATGGTTATGGTAATAATGCGATCGTCTTGTACGTCCTGTACTGATGTCGAATCAGGGCTGTCGATAAAGCTATCCTCTTGGCTGACCGTTTGGATAATGCGGCTGTTTGGTATGCCCATCGGCAATAGCGATGTACCATCCATGATTTCAAGGCGCAGGCCCGGTGATATCAGATAGCGGTCAACGGCCTCTATCGCTTCGAGCGCTTGCTTCAGCCCAGTCATGCTTTCCGCCGTTCCGGCTACCGATATGCGCACCCGGAGCGTTCTGCTGAATTTTGCCGCAGGCGGATCCGCCTGGACGTACGTTTTCAACAGGCTGACCTTAATCACAACGCCTTTTTCGTTTACCGATGACGGCGTTATGACAACTTTGGTGTGAAAATTTTCTCCGCCGATATTACGCTCAAGCTGTTGTGCAAATGCGTTCAACGCATCATAACTGTTCAAGCCCACTGCCCACCTCCTGCATTAACATATCCATATCCTTATCAGTAAGGTAGAAAAACGGCCGTGCCGGAATCTCCACCAACTTTTTTAGGTAGTACAATACATGATCGCGGTACACCAGTTTTCCTTCCTCGTTTCGTACTTTCTTTTTGTCCCGGTAGCACACCGTTCTGCCTTTGCGGAATACCGCATAGCCTGCCGCTTTCAGCCCCCGCAGTACATCCGTTGGACTATAGCCGTACCGCCGCTGCAATTGCCGCGTGCCGGCAGCCGGTATCCACAGCCATTCTTTCTTGGCCCGAATAACCCCGCCGTTGTTTTGTATTGCCGCATACGGCTTATTGGTGCCGACGCTGACTGTACGATCATCAATCACTGTGGACGTTATCGAATCGCGTAACGCGGCGGTGTCCTGCAATGGTCTGCCGGCGCCGCGGTATGCGGCAGTTGCCGGGGACAACGGCGCAAAGCCTTGCCCCTTATGGATACGGCCCCGGATTATTTCCGCCGCCATGCCGCCGATTGCCACCAATTTTGACTTATCGTGCAGAGCCCGCGCCAGATTGTCCAACGCCTCTAATGCCATGGCTTATCTCTTTTTGGCGGAACTGCGACCGCCGCCGCCGTGCCTTTTTCCGGCGGCGTTGACGCTTCCGGGAAATCTCCCCAGGCGGCACGGATAATATCCCGCGCTTTAATGCGGTACTCTTTGCCGGCCTCCTCATGCCCCAGCGCGATGTGTAGCTCATATATGGTGTGTATGAGCACCACTTCGCGCACCACGGTGTCATCAAGGTTATACGGTACGCTAAGCCGGCGCAGTACCGCGCCTACATAAATACCCGCCCGGGCTATAGCCTCCCGGACGGTTTCATCTGAACCATCGGCAAGCTGGGTATAGAGGTTTTTCGACAGCCGGTCCGATACCTCTTCCGGCGTGACCGGTTCCCCTAACGGGGCAAAGGCTGCCGTTGTATCCGGCTTTTCAACAGGGATATCCCCTACACCCAACTCGTCCATAGTTATGTCAGCACCTGCGCGGTTCTGATTGCGTCCACGTTTGGAATCGGCATCGGCCTTGACTGACCGATAAGCTTGAGCGCTTCGGGATCGTCCTTCTTGACCATATTGATAAAGAATGGAAGTGCCGCAAAATTAGAGTCCAACGAATCAAGCGCACAATAAGCAAGGCTGAACGCATCATCTTTGGCTATTACGATGACCGTTTTTGCCGGAATAGCCTTCACGTTTGTTTTGATCTTGTGGCTATAATACTTCGCTGAACAGATTATGAACTTGGCGTTTCCAATCTGGACATGATCCGGAAATACCTTGATGAGGTCGCTGTTATTGAGCTTCCCTGCTTTTGCAACAAGGGCCGAATACACATCGAAGCCGCACAGGTACACCAGATCGGTGCCCTCCGAAGTTTCCTGCATGCTGTCTATGATTTGCCCAATTGTAGCGGTGATGTCTCCAACGGTTGTACCGTCTGCATCCCATTTCTTTGCAATCGGGATCGCTTTGGGCGTGCCAAAATCTACCACGTAGGTATCCAGCGTGTTATCCGCATTGCGGATATCGTACGCAATTTTTCCGGTGATAGATTGAATTGCCATCGCTTCGGTTGTTTTTCTGACGATTTTGCGCAGCTTGTCGATTTTGCGATCGACTAACTGCTGTTGCTGCGCTACCCCCAGCGACCGCATCTCGTTTATTTCGTGCGCGTTCAAAATAAGCGATGGGGTGATATTTGCCGGATCGATCAACTTAAGCGCGGTCTTATCCAAAGGTATAGGGTAAGACGACGATCCCCTTGTTATCAGGGGAATGTTTTTTTCCGGCAAGCCAAGGTCCGCATGGGCCAATTTATCCTTGGGATGATTCCAGCGAACCGATTCCGGATAAATTAAATCCATGATGAACGTGCGCATCGGCGGCAGCCGGTTCAGCGTATTCACCAGCGCACTAAGAACGAAAAATTTCTTTAAAAAATCCCACATAATATGACGTGCCTCCTGTTACACGTAAATGCCGACTGGGTTGCGAAGGACGGCGATTTGTCCTGCGGTGGCATCAACAGGGCCGTCTATACCGATATACTTGAGCATTTCGGCGGGGACTGATCCGTGGATCAATACATTGCCGGAAGTCTCGTTTTCCGCGACTCGGCTCTGCAGCACGCCGATAATGTTCGAGGTAGCCGAGCTGGTCAATGCGGTTGCCTGTCCGGGGACAGGTGTCGCGTTATCCATTACCGCAACCATGATGGTGCCTTCCGGCCAGGCCGGATGTTCGGCCGGGAGTGCAAAGGATGTGATAAAAGACGGGTGCCTGCCGTCAGCGGCAGTGCGCGGATTGATTTCCGCCTGCGTCGTTACCCCGCTGACGATAGAGGCAAATAAAAGGTTTAAAAATCCCTTCATGTACAGCCCTCCTTAAATGTTGGCAAAATTAATCCGCGTAGCATCTGCGGACGCAGCGTCATCGCCGTCACTCAAATTCATTACCCCCGTCTGTACCGGCTTCGGAAAGGCGGAGATAAGCTCGATGAGGCAGTCAACGGCGGAAACGGTGCGCTTCCCTTCCGGTGCCTCGGCGTCTGATAACTCAATGGTTTTGCCGTTATCCAGCGTGTCGCACAGGCGCAGCGCCTTTTCGCGGACTGGATTGGGAACCTTTGCGTTTTCCATAGCGGCTTTAAGCCGCTCCTGGTCCGCTTTCTTTTTGCTGTTTTCAGCATCAGAAAGAGCCAGGGCATTTTGTTCGGCTTCTTTTTTAAGCCGATCGTTCTCTTCGCGAAGTTTCTTCGCTTCATCTTCTGTCACGGTTTTCTCCTTGATTTGATTTGTCGAATTTCCCACAGGGGGAGATTCCGGAATATCTTCGTTTAAAATGTTTTCAGGTGGTGTGTCAGAGAGGTACATTTGTTTTTCCGATGGCGAGGGAAGACGCCGGCAATCGGCGGTATCGGATGCGGCTAGGCCCAGCTCGTTTTTTATTTCCTTTACCAAGTCTTTTATGGCAGGTGGCTCTTCGCCCAGATATGCCAGGTGGTGCAGGTACATTTTGCCGTCGCTGGCACGCTGGCGCGCCCCGATAGAGACATCGGGGTAATAGCCTGAATCCACCGCATCGGCAAGGGCGTCTTCTTCTTCTATTTCCCCGGTAAGGCTTTGGGTGGATTCGTCATAGCTGACGCTGACCACATTCCCCAGCCGGGGGGAAGAAGCATCGGGCCAATGGCCGGAAAGGGATATGGGGGCTTTTTTGATGTCCGCGAATGTTTCGGCAATTTCTTTAAGATCTTTTTCGGTAACAATCTGCGGATTGTCCTTTGATCCAAATATGCCGACCTTCGCTATTTCTCTCGTGCGTATCTTCATGCGGTAATGATGCACGATAAAACAGGACTTTACTCTAAATGGGATAAAGGGGAAAAAAGGGTGATGAGGATTTGGCTAAAATAGCGAGATTGAGGTCTGAATCGTAAGTTTATACCTTTTTTTTATTTGAACGTTTTTTGAACGGCTCCTCGCACGTTCTGGCGGGTTTTTTAAGGGGGGCTGGGACGGCATTTTTTGGGCAGTACCGTCATCAATTCCCCAAGCGTCTCATATTCGTCAGAATCGCAGGTAATGACCTTCCCGCTGCCGTCCATATAGCGCAGTTCCCAGCCCTTTCCTTCGACCTCGCACATCCGTTTGAGTGTTACCTGTTCCTGATACCGCACAACCTGTATAGCCCCGTCCCGGGGTACGTCCGTGTAACGGACAAGTATCATGTCACCGTCCAGGATGCCCGCCTTTGTCATGGAACTGCCCTGGATTTTCGCCACATAGTACCGCTCGCCCTTTTTAAGCAGCCGCGCCGGCACCCGTACCGTTTCGCTGCGATCATCATTTAACCAGATTGGCGGCCCGGCAGCTATGCTGTGTACGTAGAGAGTGTCTTCGTACTCCCCATCTTCCTCTTCCTCGCCGTAGAAGGGGGAGGACTCGGCAGTATAGAGGGTGGTATCGCTGGCAATATCAGTTTCGGGGAGGAGTTTTTCCTGCTTCAACAGGGCTTCAAGGGCGGAAAGGCGTTCTTCTATTACTGTAAATTTGGGGTGAGCGGCTACCGCTTCTTCAAATCCTTGCTCAAAACGGCTTTTTGAGGGAAAATCATCCCTCGTATATTTATTGCCTTGTCCTGTTAGTAGCCAGTTTGAATTTACCCTATATTTGACAATGAGAGTCGAGATGATCTTTTTAGAAGGTTCTTTGTCTCCACGCTCTATATCACTGATAATGCTTGGGTTTGCACCTATAGACCTTGCAAGCTCCGATTGGTTTAACCTGAGCTCTTCCCTTATTATCTTGAACCTATCACCAATTGTCATAATCATATACCTTTTTTCGGCACTTTTTAGATAATATTTCAAATATTATCTAAAAAGTAGTTGACATTATCACGATAAGTGATATAGTAATATCAAATGGCGATAATTTATCACCAAAAAACGATCGGTGATCGGAAAATGGTGATAAATTATCACCATTTTAGTATTGCACGAAACCGGCAAAATGTCGAGGTTTCGGCGGTACAAAAGATGCTATTTGACAGCGGGGAGTCTGGGCAACGGCGCGGTGGCGCGCCGCCCCCGGCGTTAGACCCTGAGCGTTAGGAATCGTAAGCCTGCGCCCAAAATCCATATTACGAGCTTGAGCCGGGGTGGGTACGCACATGTGCCTTCCCCAAAACGGAACTGTACAGGCCGGGCGGTGGTTTCATTCCAACCTTTTCCACCGCCCTGCGGGTTCGACTCCCGCCAGTTCCATTCCCAAGGGGGAAAGGAGGATTTTTATGAAAAAGAATTTTAATTTACTCCGTTATAGATTTTCCTTATTAATTTGGAAACTTGCACAATGCAGGTGTGGACGAATTAATAGAATATGGTGCAAGTACAGGCGTAAATGCCATATTCATTTTGATTATAAAAAAGGCAGGTATCGTGTTTATCTTCTTAAAAAACCATTCCCGCCTGTTTTACTATTTACGAAATGAAAGCCGATACCAAAAATCATTAAAGAATTGAGTACAGGATACGTCTGATATATCACATTGATCTATACGAGAGGTTGTTTCCTTTAGTAAAGATTGAATATGATTTCTATCTTTTTCCGAAATCCCAAAACCTGTTCCATAACATTGTATATGTTCTGTTAATATTACAGTCTTGGTAGAGCCAATGCCAATGTATTTAAAAAGCACTTCCAAGTTCATCGGATGATATGCAAATCCCAAAAAGATTACTCTATTTGCATTATTCATAATATCTCTAATGGCGCACCGTTCTCTTTTTGTTTTTTCTGAATCTTCTGCAAATGTTCTGATATTATTATTAGCAAGGTATAAAAGTTGATTTATTGAAAGTGTTGTATCTATCGGCATTTCATTTATTCCTCCAATCGTTCCATAGGGATGAATGATATTCATTTTCTCAACGATGTTCTCAGCGATTTTTTTGCCTATTTTATAATAAATACATAGTGCATGAATCATGTAATATTCAAAACATCTGTCGTAATTATAAATGATAAAAGAAATATCTTTTATTCGCTCTATAAATTCATTGATATCACAACCCTCGGTTATTTTTTGAAAAAACAAAGGATACCATGTGCTTAAAATTTTTTCATTATCATTTGACAGATAACTATATAAATAGCTTTTCTTTTCTGCCAGTAAAATTGATTCCATAATGGCCAGTTTTCCGCAAAGGATAATACCCGGTTCATTTCGGTGTGCGTCTATAAAATTGTCAATTGAAATAGCATGGGGCATGGCTTCTTTTATAGTATCAGCTATGTTTAATATTTGTTCATTGTTCTTCAATGCATGTTGCATAGCGCTGTAAATGTTTAGGTTTCCACTAACCATGCCTCTACGCAATGAAGAAAAATCGAGCATACCGGCAATTTCTTTTTTTAGTTGATTTCCGCTGGGCATACCAATTTCCACATTGGCACCAGCTCCTATAACAAATACAGTTTTCATAAAAATTTCTCCTTGGAGGTAAATATGAGTAAAGGGTATACCCCACAGCTTTGTATTATGTGGGCACAAGCAGATTTAGGTGATCTCATGGTCGCCTTTCATACACAAATGGAAAAAAACTCTAGTGACAATGAACGCCTTCTGGACATATCCAGAAAGATCAAAGAAAAAGCGGCAGATGTTGAAGCAGAATGTATGCGCCGTATTGAACATGGTAAATAGCCCTCCTTTTGTGGCTTTGGTTTTGTGTGGTAGCTCAATCATACCACAGGGGGAGGGCTTTTATAATCAGGCTTTTGCCCGGAAAGGAGGTTTATATGCGGCTCCATGATCCGTGCGGTAGCTAAGGAAAATGAGCCTATACCAAGCAACTAAAATGTAGTCGGTACAAGCCGGACAAACAAAAACCGCCTCGTATGAGGCGGCAGCACCAACTGGGATACGCGGTAGTGCCGTGGAAAGCCCCGCGTAAATCCCAAAGGAGATTTTAGTATGACACAGATTGCTACAATTCGCAAGCAGGAGGCGCACTATGCAAGGTTTTAAGTTATGGTTCTTACGGCGGTTTTCAGAATACCGCGATTTAAAAAAGGACAAAGCATGGTATCAACGTAAGGTTAATTCAGATCATAACTTGATCGAATCACTTAACCGCTACATCAAAGTGCTGGAAGGCAAGGCTAAAGTGCAGGAAGAGCTGATACAGGAACTACGGGGGCGGCTGGATACGCTGCTTACTGTCAACAATACAACCAATAGGGAGGATATAAGAGATGAAACACGGAAGGCCTTACCCGCCGGACAGGGAACGGCGGGTGCGCGTAAAAACAGAACTCGCAAAAAGGGACATGAGCATAAGTGAGCTTTCCAGAAAATTACAAATGCACCAAGGAATGCTCTCCGATATCATCAACGGAATCCGGCGTTCTAAAAAAACTGAGGCAAAAATAGCGGCCTTTTTCGGCAAAGAGCCGATGGAACTGTTTCCTTCCCGCACCAGAGAGGAGCTTGATGCCATGTCCAAAACGGAGGCAGCATGAACGGCATGGTTAAAACAGCCCTGATCGCGACAGCTCTGGGCAAACCCAAAAAAACAGTGCTGGAACGGGCGGAACGGGAAGGCTGGCCGTGTGTACGCAAATCCGGCGGCATGATGTGGATGGAATCCAGGCTACCGGAGAATGTGCGGCTTGCCTTGGCGGAGTTGGCCTTGAGTGGCAAACCCGCCCACGCCTCTGTAGCCATGCGGATGGGCAGCGGATCGTTAATGCCGGCCACCGATAAAGAACGCCATGTTGCATTTTTGCGGGCAAACCTTGTTTCTGAATGGGAACGCACCAAGCTCCGCAAAGATGATTTTATCAAGGCGTACAATGCCGGAGTGGTAAACCTCCATTTGCGGCAATTGCTTGGCGAAGTATCATTGCGCACCTTTTACCGCTGGGTAGGGGACTTGGGAAAAACAGGCATTGACGGTCTAACGCCGCGCTACAGCGCCTCGTCAGGCGGCGCGGGTGAAAGCCTTCGGGAATCGGAAAAAGCGCTCCTGCAACGGTTCTGGCTCCGGGACAGCAGGCCGACTATTCAGCACGCTCTTAGACTCCTTAAGGAGAATGATCCGACATCAACCTGTACGTATAACACGGCCCGGCGCTACTTGCAAAGCCTTCCCCCAGCCCTGGCAGATTACCACCGGCTGGGAAGGACGGCATTTGCCAACAAGCACCAGCCGTTCATGGATCAGAACATCTGGCAGTATAAAAGCCTGGATGTGGTCGTGTCCGATCACCACTGCCTCGACTGTGTGGTCATGTATCAGGGGAAGCTCATACGTCCCTGGGTTACAACCATGCAAGACTACCGGAGCGGGAAAATACTTGGATGGTGTCCATCGGTGTCGCCGTCGAGCCTCTCAATCATTGCCGCTTACTACATGATGGTTATTCAGTACGGCATCCCCCGGAAACTGTTATTCGATAACGGGAAAGATTACCGTTCGGAGCTGCTTAACGGCAAAACAGCAACTGCCAAAATCTGTACGCCTGAAAAACTGGATGCAGAGCAGGAGGTATATATTCAGGGGTTGTTTTATCTGGTGGGCAGCGAGGTTTCCTTCACCCTGCCGTACAGCGGAAAGTCTAAAGGCCGTCAGGAGCGGTATTTCGGAGTACTGAAAGAATATTTTTCAAAAGACGTGGGAAGCTATATCGGCGGGGACACTCGCGAGCGGCCCGAAGATTCGGAGCTGTATTTTAGATCGATTAACGGCATGGCAAAACGGAACGATGTGCCGCAATGGGAATCGGCCATAAACGGCCTTGGTTCCATGATTGCCTACATCAATGATCAGATTGCTTCTAACGGCAAGGGTATGGACGGAAAAACGCCAAGTCAGGTGTTTGCCGAAAACCTTCCTGCGGATGTACGCTATGCCGACCGGGAAACCCTGCGCCTTGCTCTTTCCAAAGGCGAGCTGCGGCATGTACGGAATAGTGTGGTGGAGATCAATAAGGCGTGTTATTACCACCCGGATCTTATCAGATATTCCGGCCAGCGGGTTATGGTGCGGTCGATGCTTATCACTGATACAGAAGTGCAGGTATGCAATCTTGAAGGGCGTTATCTGTTTACGGCTGTGGCAGATTATTTCTTTGAGGGAAACAATCTTGCGACGGCAACCAAACGACTGCGAAGCGCCCAGAAACATAACCTCATGCGCCTTGCGGAAATGGGTACCGGGGAAGCACAGGCACCGCCCGAATACGACACCATGGTCCAGGTAGCCGCACACAAATACCGGCAGATACAGCCGGTAGACATTGACAAATTTCTGGCCCCGCCGGAGGAAGTTCTTCCTATGGCCGCAGGGGCGGAATATACCAATTTTACAACGGAGCCATCGGCTCCGAACAAACCAAAGCGGGTTTTGATAAACCCGATAGACGCAGAACCGGAGGATTATGTATGAACATGCAAATCAAAGAACGGCTTGAAAAAACCTTACAAAAATTCAACATTTCGCAGAATCGTGCGGCAAAGGATATTGGATACGCACAAGCGGCGATATCAGGTTACCGGAACAATAAGTACGAGGGCAACATTGCTGCCATTGAAGAGGCCATTATCAAATGGATAGCCCGCACGGAACAAGCTCATGCCCGCAAGCGGGTTGAGATAGTGGAAACCAACCAGCTCAAAAAAATTACCAACGCCATCGCCATGGCTCATACCGAAGGTGATATAGCCCTCATTGTCGATGACGCTGGCGGCGGAAAAACCACAGCAGCCCGGTACTATGCCGGACAAAATCCCCGAACCACCATATTGGTGGATGTGGTCAAGGGCATGAATGCCCGAACGTTGAGTATTAAGATCGCCGAACAACTTGGCCTTGATACGATCCGGGTAAACCAGCAGACCCTTATTCAAAACGTCAGCGCTGCCCTGGCGGACAGGAACATGGTGGTTATTCTTGACGAAGCCGACTATCTGGAAGCTGATGCCCTGGAGTTCAGCCGCCGCCTGGTCAACGATCTGGGGCAGAGCGGTCTGGTGCTTATCGGGCTTCCCCGGCTTACCGGCACCATCCAGAATCTTCGCAACGATCATCGCCAGCTTGAAAGCCGCATCGGAGTCTACCTCCCCCTGGCGGGGCTTACCAAATCGGACGCAAAAAAGATCGCGCAATCGGTATGGCCCAGCATTGAGGATGAGGTGGTTGATGCCATGTACCGGATATCCAAAACCGATGTGCGGCAGTTTGTAAAGATCATTGAGCGGGCGCAGAACACCATGGCGGTGAATAAGCTTGATGCCATTGATCTTGACGTGGTAGAGACTGCGGCGATGCTGGTTATCCGCCGGAATTGGAGGTAGCGTTATGGCGATACAAAAAGAATCCGTTTCCACCGATGTATCCGCAGCCCGCGTTGCGGAGATAAACAGATTACACCGAGATTTTGTAAAAATCCTTAAAAAGGGTGCTATGACAGCGTTCGAAATAGGGAAATCCCTTTCTGATGTAAAATATCGTACTCTGGACGCTAGTGACTCCTGGCCACAATGGTGCAAGGATAATCTGGATTTTGACGAGGATACGGCAAATAGATACTTACGGGTTTATGAAAACTTTAAAGACAACCCCAAGCTATTGATTGGTCAAACTATTTTCGGGGCACTCAAATCGATATCCGCGCCCCAACAAGAAAAGCAGGGGCGGGTAGAATACGGAAATCCGGACAAACAGTACGAGTTTCCATGGGAATATGCTTTTGAGAAGCCGCCGCTTTCCAAAGCCAAGCTAAAAAATTACCGGTTTGAAATTCCCAGCAACCATGACATCTACCTTATCCGGCGCGGCTTCAACGCCCCCATCAAAATTGTTGACCTGCTTACTTCGGATCCGGAAGAAAATCTAAAAACAGTTTACCGCGGCATGATGGAAACTATTCAGAGAGCTCTTGAAATGTATTTTCAAGAGGTAGAACGCATTGAATCATTACAGGAGGAAAAATAAATGACACTAGAACTGGTAAAAGACGGTTATGCACAAATTGAAGGTAGTGTCCGGAAAATCGAAAACATGGCATCAGACGGCGCTAGTTTCGATAATACTACCAAAGATATGGTAGATCGGTTCTGGCGGATCGTGGCGGAGGCACGAAAACTCCGGCAGACTTTGCAGGAATTGGTTCTGCTTGTTCCTGCCGCTACGGATCCCAATAGTGGAGGGAGTGCCGCATGATAACCACATGGAAAGAATTTTTTGACGCTGTAGAGAAAATGCGGGAATGTCAAAAAATATATTCTAAAGACAGAAGCCCCATATCACTCCGCGTTGCCCAAAAGCGCGAGGCGGTAGTGGATGAATGTATCAAAGAGAAAAACGCCGAATGGGCGCGAAAATTACAACCAGAATTGGTATAGGAGGATTGTATGGGAAAAGATTTTATGACAAACAGCCAGGGGCATCAGGTACCGCTGGACATGGTGAGCGACATTGACAAGCTGCGGGATCAAACTGTGCGCGGAATCGCGCAGAAAGCCATCGACATGAGGGACAAGCTTGCTGTTTTCAAACAGGAACTGCGGGACGATCTGGCATCGTACCTGCAGCTGTCCGCTGAACGCTACGGCAAATCCTACGGCGGCAAGAAAGGCAACGTCACATTGATGAGCTACGACGGCAGCCTGATGTTAAAACTCGCGGTGAACGAGAGCATCGTGTTTGACGAGCGGCTGCAGATAGCCAAGGGCATCATTGACGAGTGCATCAACCGCTGGTCGGCAGGTTCGCGTAGCGAGATACGCGCATTGGTTAACAATGCGTTTTATGTTGACAAGGCCGGCAACATCAACACCGCCCGCATCCTCGGCCTGCGGCGGCTGGACATCACCGACCCCGACTGGAAGAGGGCGATGGAAGCGATAACCGAATCCATCCAGGTGTCCGGCAGCAAGGAGTATCTGCGCGTGTACGCCCGGGCAGAAAACGGCGAATACCGGCAAGTACCGCTTGACGTAGCGGCATTGTAACCACAAACCCGGACGGTTCTGGACGTCCCGTCCGGGGCGTTTATTTGGAAGGAGCGTATAAATATGCAGAATCAAAAATCACGCCTTGCAATGATTCACCTGGCAAAAAAACAACTTGGCCTTGACGATGAAGCGTATCGGGCGATCCTTTCCGGGGTTGGTGTCACCAGCGCGAAGGAGATTGAAACCGATACCCAGTTCAACCTGGTCATCGGTGCGTTTATGCGGCTTGGTTTTTTGCCGTCAGGGCATAAGGTCAATAAACACCGAAACACGGTACCGGCTGCTAACCCCGGCATGATAAGCCGCCGACAGGAGTATTACATCAAAGGGCTGTGGGCACTGGCCAGCCGTGTCAAAGATGAAAAGAGCCTGCGGCGCATGGTAAAACGAATCGGCAAAGTTGACGATATTGCTTTTTTATCCCGGCGGGTAGCATCAGCGTTGATACTTGCCTTGCGGGATATTTGCTGGAAAGCGGGGTATAACCCCGATACCAAGGAGGGAGTATGTTGTGGACGGTAAAACAAGCGGCTCGTTTTTTGGAATTGAATTTCAGAAACATGTATTATCCGATAGCAATGGGAGAAATAGAAGCGGTAAAAGTCGGTAGAATCTGGAGGCTATCACCGGAGGGGGTAAAAGAATATGATAAGTTGCTCAATGAAAGAAAGGATAGAAAGTCTGCCGACCATTTTATCTATTCAGGAGACGGCGGATTTCTTTTCCGTACGTTACCTCACCATCTACCGGCAAATCCGGGCGGGGAAACTGCCGGCATGGAAAGACGACGAGGGAAACTGGTGTATAGCTCGCAGCGACATCAGGCAGTTTTTCTCGAAAAACTCAAACCTGTAGAGCAATTGGAATTATTTACGGCTTAACAATTTGCTTATATCCTAATTCAATTTTAATTGTCTTTTTTCTACTACGCTGTATTGTATGATAAACATTCGGGTAGAACGCAGGCGCATATCATACGATTTTAGGGCTGATCCCAATAAACCAGACTCCTTTGCAAACAACTGGAAAAATAATTCTCTGGACAAAATAATAATCCGCGAAGGGAATACCGATATTGTGTATTTCAATTGTCAGACAGTGGCCAATTACTGTTTTGGAGACCATGCAACTGCCTCAACAGTTGCCCATGGCGAAACCGTTGCACCGGGCCAATTTACGGTACAGGCATTTGTCCCGCCCCGCGCTTTTCACGGCGAGATACATGCCATTACCCGCACTAGAGACATTGATGGTGAATGGATAGATCATGAAGGAATGCAGACAACCATAGGCGGTTTTCAGAATGGACGGTGGCTTATCCATGACCTGTTTTCTTTCAATACCGGATCGGATACAAACTATGCTTGGTCTGCCGGATGCTTTATTATGAGTTCCGCTGAACTTGCTCTATTCAACAAAATTTTAAGAACATATGCCATCAAGTCCGGTGATTTAATTGCAGGGCTGTTAATAGAGGTATAAACGAGGAGGTTTGTATGAATAATATTTTAAATCTGCTGCCATTTTTTATTGCCATTGGTACCGCAATGGTGGTGATTTTTGCAGAACTCATCAAAAGGCTTGACAGGAAAAATAGACTCAAAGGCTATCGGGTGTATATCCCTGCGGTGTTGTCTTTTGTATTTGCCTACCTGCTTAAGATCGGCAATTTTTATGTTACCGAACAAATGTGGTTTTGGTGGGCGGTGATTTTTGGTTTTTCCATATTCGGCTATGAAGCAATTTTGCAGAAAATAAAAAACTCATTGAATCGTAATGAAACCACAACTGCCGAGCAGGGCATCCGATGAAAAAGATGTTAGCTGTCCTTGCAGGTATTGGCGCCGTACTGTTATTTCTTGCCGGATGGCTTCTTCGGGGACTGTCTGGTGGAAAAAATGATAGCGCAAACAGTATTGAAGTATCCAAGGAGGTACAACGTGAAATTGAAAATACTCCTGCTGCTGATCTTATTGCTGCCGCTCCTAACGCCGATGAGCTCCGCTCAAACGCCACAGGAATCGCAGAACAAGCAAAACAGCGGTTTAGGGATAGAGTTGGAGCAATTCTATCCGGGAACCACAATATTGGAGTTGATGGAAGCAGCAGAATCGGAGATTGATGCAGCAGTAGATGAAGCATACGCCAAAGGGTATAAAGCTGCTATGCTGCGGTTTGCTCCTGAGCTTGCGGCACAGAAAGTAATTACTGCAGCCGTACAGAAAGAACTGGAAACACAGCGCAAAAAACAGCGCTTGTTTTGGCCTGCCATAGGCATATCGGTAGGAATTTCTTTTGCAGCGGGATTTTGTCTGCATTCATTAGTAACGAGGTAAGTATGGAATGGGCGGCACTATTTAATCTTTTACAATCATGGGGACCAACGGCGATATCCAGCGTACTTGTCATAGTAGTGCTTTATCTTATCAGAAAGATAGACTCTAACTCTAAAGAGAATGAACAACACGCTGCAGCACTACGGGCGGATATCAATAAAACCTTAAACAGTTTTGGCGAACGGCTTTCAAATGTAGAACACAACTATGTCAAAAACGATTTCTTTTTTCGTGAGTTGTCAGGTTGGAAAAGCGAAATAAACCGGCTGGCTGATAAAGTTGATTCCAAATTTGAAATTCTGGCACAGAATATTATACAGGTGATTAATCGAGGGAAAAATGATTAAAGAAAATATTCTACGAGGCAAACTATTGGACCTTTTGTGGAAAGTCTATCCTGATGGAATAGATATTAAATCTGTTGTTAGTATCTTGTTTCAATATCATAGGGTAGATGATATTCTCACTTCGCTTGAATATCTGACAGACAAGAAATATATCTTAATGAAAGAACACCCCGATCCTGTTGTAAAACAGGAAAAATTCAAGTGGTATAAACTTACTCCTCATGGCATCGATCTGTTGGAAAGCAATATTCCTGACGATCCTGGAATCATCATTCCCAGGGGTTAAACATGGGACAGAAAAGCAAAGCAGATCAGTATGGTCTAAAAGAAATAATCGCCAAAAAATGGGACGGCGGGAAAAAAACCATTGTCTATGTAACCGAAGAGGTTAATGAGTATCTTAAAAAGAATGGTTACCAAATAACCGTAAGCCGCGAGGCAATCCGCAGAGCAGTTCGCAGTTATGAGGATCAAGTTGCCGATGTCCGCAAAAACATGGAAACCGCAAAGGCAATTGCGGAAGTATTTAAGGATCACCCTGGCACAGAAATATCCGAAGCGATGCTACAATATATAGCGCAACTCCTTAACAAGGAAGTGCAGAGCATAGAAAGTTTAAGTTTTGAAGATCCAACAGAACTCGTTCTTTCTGCAGCAAAGCTTACCCAAGCGCAGGCAAGGTTAGCGCAATTCCGTACACAAGCCGTTAAAGCACTTGACCGTGCAAAAGCGCAATTAAAGGCAGAACTCCAGAAAGCCATCCAGCACGATCCGGAACTGTTAGAACGGCTCTGCAAAATTGTCGATGACGCGAAGGTCAAGTAATGAGCGAGATACTTTCGGAACTGGTCGGCGATGAACGATCCGCTGTAGATAAAGCCAAAGAAAAAAGAAAACGCATAGAACGTGCAAAAAAGGATTTCGGATTTTTCTGTCGGCATTATCTGTCGGATTATTTTTTCACTGATCCTGCCGAGTATCAGCAAATCTTATATGATATTGCGGACACACAATCGCTTACAAAAGACACTTCAAGGCGTCTTAAACCGTTTATAAACGAGAAATATCACAGCCTTCTAAAACCTACAGAAAACCTTGCCGGTGCAATGTTTATCGAGCCTCGTGAGCATGGGAAAACCGTCCGCTGGTCATTTGCCTATGTGCTTTGGAGTGTAATAACCAAAAAAAAGAAATATGTTCTTTTAATCGGTGCTTCCGGCGATGCCGCACGTGAAAACCTTATAAATATAAAAATCGAACTTGAAGAAAACGAACTTATCCTAGAAGATTTTGTAAATTTAAAAGGCGATGTTTGGCGTGATGACCGCATAGAACTTTCTAACAGAACCTGCATACAAGCCAAAGGTTCCGGCGCATCGATGCGCGGTACTCGCTTCCGTGAACACAGGCCCGATTTAATCCTGCTTGACGATGTACTCAAAGATGATGCCGTAGACTCACCATCACAGCGTGATAAAATTTCCCGCTGGCTTAAAAGAGTTGTATTCAATCTTGGAAAAGATGCATTTATTATTTGGGTTAACACAATTTTTCATTCTGACGATCCGATATCCCGGCTCATCAATGAAGTGGTAAAAGGAACATTAAAACGCTGGATCGCAGTTCGCCTGGCATGTTACAAACCCGATGATATGCCGCTCTGGCCGGAATACTGGACAGCCGAAGCTCTGGAAGAAAAGAAAGAGCAGCTTGGCTTTGATATTTTTTCGACAGAGTGGATGAATGAGCCGCTTTCCGATGAACAACGAATTATTCAACGTTCATGGATAAAAACACATGAGTATCGAGAACTTCCGCCTAAAAATGAATTACGTTATTTTGGAGCGGTAGATCCTACCGTTGGAATTCATGACAGAGCGTCAATAGTTCCTATTGCTGTTCATAAAAAAACTGGAATTATTTATATCTTACCTCCATGGGCAAAAACATGTAGTGAGTCAGCATTAGTCAGACAGTTAATGATAATGCACAAAATTTATAACTTTGAATTGATAGGTTGGGAGAGTGTTGTTTTCTCTGGGATTTATGCTAATTATATACAAAAACTGGCAGCTGAAGAAAATGTTTATTTACCCATAAAAAAACTTACAAATTCATTATCAAAAGACGCAAAGGCAAGATTTGAATCACCGCTTATTGAAAATGGTATTGTCCGTTTTCCTGAAAAAGGCGCAGATGAAATGAAAGAAGAATTATGTAATTTCCCAAAATGGAAATATGATGATCACATGGACGGTCTATATTTAGCAATTAAAGTAATTCCGTCAGGAAGCGGCACACCTGTCGTGAAAAAAGTAAAACTCGGCGCAAATACAACCGCACAGAAAATAATTCAAATGGTCAGGAGGAGTATGTAATGTTAGGAGAAATTAGCAAAGATTTTTATTGCACACGTTCTAAATCACCTGTTTTGAGTTGTTCGGAATCTGCATTATGTAAAATGCAAGGCTGGAAGTGCGGTTACCGTCATCGCAAATATCCAACACCAGAACAATTCAAAGAAGAATATGGGATAGATTATCCTGATGATGGCGCGGTTTACGAAGCAGACATTGACCAAGGTAATAAACCTACATGGATAATTGCAAGCTATTGGACAGCAAAAAAAATGGGTAAGAGACATATTATCTGCGCTTGTACACCGTGGGGAATGCCACCATCGGATTGGAGACCTGAATGATTTTTCGTAAATGTAATAAATGCAAAAAACGTGTTTGGTTTTGGCACAGAAATGGGAAAATTATTCTCACTCTAAACAATGGAAAAAGGAAAATACTCCATTACTGTATTGATTGTGCATCAAATATTCTAACCAGATCGGTAGAAGAAAAAATGGTGACAATAGAAGAGGTTTCGTATGAAAAAAATTGATAAAAAAACACTAACCACACAAATCATTACCGATAACACTCTTGGCAGTTTTCTCAACTATATGCCAAACCCGGATGATATTGTTCCCGGTACTATGTCATCTTATGACACATATCGCCACATGCGCACAGACCCGCGCATAAAATCGCTGTTAAATAAACTTAAAACAGCAGCGCTTAATTTTCCAAGGCACATCACCCAACCGGAAGGCTGCCCGGATAATGTTTTTGCTTTTATCGAAAGTTTCAATCTTTGGAAAAACTTCCATGCAAAACTAAAAAGAATTTATTCCGGTCTCGATTATGGTTTTTCCGTTT
>WQXQ01000020.1 GCA_009784775.1 Treponema sp. | reverse complement strand
ATTTTACGGGCACAAAAAACTGTGGTGGAGCGAAAACACCACAAAGGCGCATAGCGCCGACTGGTGTTTTGCGGAACCCATAACAGCCGAAAGGCTGTTATGCGCTAATCGTGTGTTAAGTGCCGTTTGTTTTTCTTTTTCAACTTTTTTATCATAATTCTACACAAAATACTTATATGTTACTAATACTGTTCTGATGTACCACCTAAAATTGATCCAGTCTGAACATCAAGAGCTTGTATCCTTAACTGCCTAGAATTACCTGAACCTATAATATTTCCACTAATAACAACTTCAGCACCAAATAGGTTTCCCATATGTCGTACAATATCAGCTCTTGCTAAATCATCATACCTCAAATTCTGTTCACTCATGATTATTTCCATTAATCCTCGATCCACTATCGTAAAATTCGTATTAATAAAAATCATTTCCAATTCATTTAAAATTGAATTTGAAAGATCATAATCATTTGAATTTATCCATAAAATTAAGATTTTTGCACGAGGAGATAATCTCATCATTATAGTATTAGCCATTCTTTGTAATGTATCTTTTCCTACATTATTTTCAGCAATTACATTTGAAGATGTTTGTATAGAAGAACCACTAGTTGTTGAAGATATAGCGGTTCTTCCTGAGCTACTGAGTAATGCCTGAACACGTGGATCATTGGCTATGTCTTGTCGATATTGTACTTCAACTCTACCAGTTTCCACATTCAATGCACGAATGACAATGCGGTAATCGTTTCCAATATTTGTCAGCGATCCAGATACAATATTTTGTGCTCCAAGTGTACGACCTAATGATTGCATTGACTCATCGCTTACTTCGCCAGACATTTGAAAATCCAATTCCCCGCGTCTTAAATCAATTTCTTGTCGGTCAATAACTTCCAAATGTCTTGAGCTTACCAAGTTGGCGGTTAATTCGTCGAGAACATAAACAGAAAATTGTTCTGACGATGATGTAAAATTGACTAATGCTATTTTCGAATTTGCTTCAAACCGTCCATCTATTTCGATTGAGGCTTCCTTGATAGACTGATCTAGTGTCATTCCCACAGAGTTTACCACAGGTTTACCACCTCCAGCACACCCCATGATAAGAACAATTGAAGAAATGATCATAATAAACATCTTTTTCATAAATACTCCTTTTATAGTATAAACATTTTAGATATATTCTATTAAAATATAATCCAACAGTCAAGTATTTATTTTAGCTAAACCCAAAACAAATGGCACTTAACTCCCTGTATACGAATTTCGTTCAATTTCCCCTATCCGTGGTTAAACTGTACTCGTAATATACCCCAACCATGGCCTTAACACGAAGAAAGTTTCGTGTTAAGGCAGAATAAGGTGGTTATTATGCCATTGGGTTTATTTTACCGGGTTAGGGGAGTGTGTCAAGGGGGCTTTTGATGTTGAGGACGCTGCGGCGGGCGACGTGGGTGTAGCGTTCGGTGGTGCGGAGACTGGAGTGGCCAAGAAGGTCCTGGATGTAACGGATATCGGTGCCGCTTTCCAATAAATGAGTGGCAAAGGTGTGGCGGAGGCCGTGGATTGAGATTTTTTTTGGGATTTGGGCGTGGCGGACGGCTTTGTCGAAAATGTGCTGAGCGGAACGGATTGAAAGAGGCTGGGAGGCTGGTTGTCCGGGGAAAAGCCAGGTTTTTATATCGTAAAAGGCGCAGTATTCGGTGATACATTCGGTGACTTTTTCTGAAAGAATAGTATAGCGATCTTTGCGGCCTTTTCCCTGTCTGATATAAATGACCTTGCGGGATAAATCAATATGTTCCCTCTTAAGGGCGACAACTTCGCTGACCCGCAATCCGGAAGAATAAACCAACATCAACAACAAACGGTGCTTGGGGTTGCTTTCCATAGCAAATATTTTGCTGATTTCAGTTTTTGAAAGAACCATAGGAAGCCGCCCATCATGGCGGGGGCGGTGCTGTTCGGTGATGCTTTCATTTTTCATGATTCTCCGATAAAAGAACTTTATCGCACTGATGGCAAGATTCATTGATGCAGCAGAATAGTCTCGATCTTTTTCGATAGCAGCCAAAAATTGCGTTATGTCGTTCGGTTTAATATCTTCGGGGGACTTTTGAAGGGTTCGGCATAATAGGCGATTGTAGTAGAGGTACGCACGCCGGGTTTGGGGGCTATATTTGTAAGAGCGAAGTTCGGATTCAAGTTTGGTTTCCCAATGTTCCGGAAATTGTTCGGGCAACGGCAGAGGGTCAAACATGGTAAACATTGTTGGTGCGTGGCTGGAATGTTCTGTTTGATGATGAAGGTTTGTTTTATTCTGTTTGACAGGGTACCCATTCGCAGATTGCTCCCAAGGCCGTTCCCAAAAACCAGCAATTTTTAGAGGAGCAGAAGTATCTTCTTCCACTTGTACGCAGGGGAAACTTGCAAAAACCGGATCGAACCGATTGGTATTTCCATTTCGACTGAACATAAATTCCTGCCGTTCATTGTTCCAGACTCCATTACCAACCGATACAAGCAGACGGAACAAATTCTTGTCATAATTAAAAAACGGAATCCGAATAGTATCGGCCTCATTAAAGAAATAAACAACTTCCATTATTGTGCTCCTCGCCAGCAGGATAAAAAATGTTCGTATGCGGCGATGGTGGCGGCCATTACGGCGTCCTGTACGCCGCCTCTGCCGTCATAGTCGGCACCATCCAGTATATACAAGTTTTTGAGGGTACCTTCAATGTCTGCGATGGTGCAGTTTGGATCGGCAGCGCGGCGGCGTTCAAGTCCGCGTAGTTCTGATTCAAAAGTTTCCGTGTACTTTATGTCTCGCCATTCATTTGAAGAATTCATACGTTACCTCATCCAGCGCCAAAGTATTCGTTGCATCATTCTCTTGAGACTGGCAGGTTCAAGCGATAGTACCAGAGCAATAGGCAGCATGAGCATTTGATCAGTAAGGTTTTGCTGCCAAAACGAAGGGAACAATTTTATCACCATTGAAACAAGTATTCCCAATGCAACCAGCAGCCAAAGCAGCCTGAGCATACATTCGGTTCGCAGGCGTTTGGTATAGGTGCTTGATGTCGCATACCGGATTCCCAGCGGAAAAGCGGCAAGAAGCAGCGGGTTGCAAAAAAACAGGTTGGCGTTATTGAACGCGTAATCATGACTGGTAAAATTAACCAGGAAAAAGAGCGTTAATCCGGCGGTGCCGAAAAAGAGTCCGAACAGACTGTGAACGATGCCAAGCGCTACCTGTCCATGGGCGGCGGATTTTGATTGCAGGAAAAACAAACATCCTAAAATCAATGATATGAACAGACTAAAAACAAGCTGGTACGGCCACTGCTTGCGGGGAATATCCAATACGGGAGGGCGGTCTTCTACCAGATGAACCACTTCCACCTCTGAAACCAATGGGCGAGGCACATCGTTTGAGTCAATGTAGGTAAAATTGGTAATGCGAGCGGCAACTTCCGAGGGGAGAAACATTTCTTCCAAAGCGGTCATGGGAACATCAATATTCTGACCCATCCAAAAATTAAGAATCCAATCCAGAAAAGGTGAAAACCATGTGTGGCGGCGGACGTGCTGGCGTATGGTAAAGCGTCCCGGTTCGGTGGCAAACATTTCTTTGAATTGTCCGTCAGTCGCCAGATCAATTATATCTATAATAGGGTAGGCGCAATTGTGCTTGAAATTGTGGTACAGGTAATCCCGGTTTTCGGGAAGAATGCTTCTTTCTGCGTAGCGCCATATCTCTTCCCGCTTTTCGGGAGGAAGGTCCAGCGTATACAGTACAATATCACGATTGTAAAATATATAAGCGGCAATGTTACTGCTGGTTGTTGATACGCCGCTGCTGTACCACAGTCTGCCAAATGCAAAATTGACAAAAAAACTATCATTCTCAAATGAGAAAAGACCGTAGTCATAAAAGCGGCTATCGCCAAGGCGGGCATCTTCTATGACCAGTCCAATATGTCCCCACCAGAAATACAGTTCATTACCGGGTCCCATTACGGCAATTTTAATGGTGAGATCATCCCCCCATCTTGTCTGTGCGGACACTGCCTGCGGTAACAGCGTCCATATGACTGCGAAACCAAGCAGTATGCATACTGCAAACCGCTTTTTTATTGCATCCATAATTAACGGTTCAACTCCGCCAATTCTGCTTTAAGCTGCGATGTTAACTCCCCGGCTGCCTTGTCCAGTTCCAGCATACGGTTTTCTTTTTCACGGCGATGTTTTACCTCGACCTGAGGATTTGGTTGTGCCAGACCCTTATCGCCTACCACCACCCGCCAGGGAATACCAAGCAGGTCGGCATCATTAAATTTAACGCCGGGGCGTTCATTGCGATCATCCAGCAGTATTTCAATGCCTGCTGCTGCAAATTCGGCGGCAAGGCGGTCACTGGCGGCTTTTACCGCGCCGTCGTATTTAATGGGAACAATAATCACATGATACGGCGCAATTGATGCAGGCCATACAATGCCGGCTTCATCGTGATGTTCTTCAATAACCGAGGCAAGCGTGCGATCAACGCCGATGCCGTAACAGCCCATGGTGGGAACCTGACTTTTACCATTTTCATCCAGATAACTGACATTCATGGAGCGGGTGTATTTATAACCCAGCTTGAAAATATGGCCTAACTCATTGCCCATTTTTGTGTACAGTTCACCATTACAGGCAATACAGCGATCACCGGCTTTAACCGTGCGGATATCTCCAACCAGCCAACCGTCGGAACCCTGTTTCGCAAAATCACGTCCGTAGGCAACGTGCCGGTAATGCAGGTCTTTTGCCAGCGCGCCGGTAACGGCATCGTGCATGGCAGTGACGGTATGGTCAACAATGAGCGGCAGCGAATCAAGCCCCACCGGACCGGCAAAACCGACCGGCGCATTGGTCAGCCGGGTTACATCGGCATCGGCGGCAAGGCTGACTTCTGCGGCTTTTATCAGCGCGGCGAGTTTTACCTCGTTCACATCAAGGTCGCCGCGTATTGCCACGGCGAAAAAGGCTTCGGGAACTGCTGCGGCATTATCGCTCTCGACATTGATGGCGCGGTAGATTAATGTTTTGATGAAAGTCTGGGGACTCATGGTGAGGAAGGCGCACAGCTCGTCAATGGTTTTTATATTGGGTGTGTCGATTTTTTCGAGGGGAGGCGTGTTTGCCGGTGATGCTTCGGTTGTATTGTCGGGCGCGCACCCCGCTTTTTCTACGTTCGCGGCATAGCCGCAGTTTTTGCACAGTATCAGGGTATTGTCGCCAATATCGCTTTCTACCATAAATTCTTCCGAACCGGAGCCGCCCATCGCGCCGGAATCTGCTTTAACCGGAATAACCGTCAGGCCACAGCGTTTAAAAATGCGCCGGTAGGCGCGGCCCATCGCCTGATAGGTCTCGTCAAGGCTTGTTTCATCGCAGTGCCATGAGTAGGCGTCTTTCATCACAAATTCCCGGCCCCGCATTACTCCGTAGCGGGGGCGTATCTCATCGCGGTATTTGGTGTTGATCTGGTACATGGCCAACGGAAGCTGGCGGTAACTGGCAAGCTCGTCCCGCACAATGGCGGTAAAGGCTTCCTCGGCAGTGGGGGAAACCACAAAGTCATTGTCCAGACGGTTTTTAACCCGCAGCATCCCCGCCCCCATGGAATCCCAGCGGCCTGATTCCTTCCAGATTTCGCCGGGCAGTACCACCGTGGGCTTAATTTCCAAAGCACCAATGGCGTTCATTTCTTCACGGACAATCTGTTCTACCTTGCGAAAGGAGCGGAGGCCCAGCGGCAAATAGGCAAAAAGGCCGTTGGCGAGCTTGCGAAGCATTCCGGAGCGAAACATCAGACGATGGCTGGCAATAACCGCATCTGCGGGGACTTCCCGCAGGGTGGGGATAAAAGTGCTTGAATAATTCATGGGTGTATTATAGCAGGAATGAGCCCGGTATTACAATCTCAGGTATGACCGTCACTTCTTATTCCCCCCCTTCAAAATCATTCGCTGCTGCATTACAATTAAACTATGAGTAACTGTTTATCCCAGGTGGAACTAATCCGCGAAGCGTTTCATTACCAGAGCCGGTTTGAAGGTTCCACCATGGTGTTTAAAATTGATTTTCCCGTAACCGAAGATCCGGGTTTTCCCTACTTGATGAAGGATCTGGCCTTGCTGGCCCAGACCGGCTTCAAAATTGTGATAGTGCCGGGGGCCAAGGAATCAATAGATGCGGCGCTGGAAAAGCATACAATTACTTCCGCATATACGACCATCTGCGAGGATTCGCAGGAATTGGCCAGAGTCACCACGCCGCAGGCGATTCCCTTTGTGGAGATGGCAGCCTTTCATGGCGCCACCCGTTTTATGACCTGCCTGTCCGGCAGCCGTGTTGACGCGGTGATTGGGAATTTTGTCAGAGCCAGAGGGCTGGGCGTTGTGAACGGGATTGATATGGGCCATACCGGCACGGTCGATAAAATTTACATCGATTCGATCAGCAAAGTGCTGAATCTTGGCATGATTCCCATATTGCCCTGTATTGGCTATAGTCCCACGGGCAAGCCCTACAATGTGCCCAGCGATGAAATTGCCCTTGCAGTATCGGCAGCGCTGGGCGCCATAAAACTTTTTATCGTTTCGGTGCATGAGGGAATTCACCGGGATGTATTTCCGCTGTCGCGTGATCTTGCAACCAGGGATGACGGCAGCCTGATACGGCTTACCCCGCAGGAAGCACAGGCGATAATTGCGGAAAGCGGCAAAGCAGCCAATGACAGCCAGGAGGCGGTACTGCGCGAACTTAAGCTGGCGCTGCGGGCATCACAGGCCGGGATCGACCGCGTCCATATTATTGACGGCAGAAAAGAAGGGGCCGTTCTAAAGGAATTATTCTCCAACCTTGGCGCGGGAACCATGGTCTATGCCGATGCATACGAATCGATACGGTCATTCCATAACCGGGATCTGCCGGACATACTACGCCTTATGGAACCGCTGATGCAGACAGGAATCCTGATCCGGCGCACGGCTGAGCACATTCAGGAGAAAAAAGACGATTATGTGGTGTATGAGATTGACGGCTCGGTTCGCGCCTGCGGTGCCCTGCACGATTGGGGTGAAAATCAGGCGGAAATTGCCGCTATGGCAAGCGATCCCCTGTATACCGGCATGAATCTGGGCCGCCAAATCCTTGGCTATTTAATGGAAAGAGCCCGCAAAAACCGCGTGAAACGGGTATTTGTCCTGACCACCCATACCCAGGACTGGTTTGAAGCCTTTGGTTTCAAGGAAACCACGGTAGACAGCCTGCCGGAACGGAAGCGGTGCCTGTACGATCAGGCCCGCAAAAGCAAGGTTTTTGCGCTGGAGCTGGGGAATTGAAAATTAGGGTTTTGAATCAAACAAAAATAGCCGATACTTGAAGGTAAGATGATTCCTATACTGATTGCTGTATTCTTCCTCGTCCTTGCTGTTGGCGCTACGCTTCTGTTTATGTGGCGGGCGAAGGATCATGGCCCTGGCGGCACCAAGCGTGCAAAAGACCGTGAATCCAGGCTCCGGGATGCGAATAAGCGCCTTGCGCAGAATCCCCTTGATCCGTACGCTTTGTTCGACCTGGGTGAAGTGTATTATGAAGAAGAGTCATGGGACAGGGCAATGAAAGCCTACGAAACATTGACCGAAATAATTTCCAGAGGGCAGGCCCGGGATATCAGCCAATTTGAAGTGTTTTACCGGTACGCACTTTCCGCTTCCAAGCTCAGTTTATCTGAACAGGCTTTCAAGGGTTTTTCCATGGCCCGAGCCATCAATCCGAAAAGTTTTGAAGTCAATTATAATCTGGGCGTGATTGAATTCGACCGAAAAAACTATGAGAAATCGATACAGTTGCTCCAGCAGGCGCGCATAGCGAATCCGGAAAGCCCTGCGGTACTTCGTTATATGGGTCATGCTTTTTTCAGGCTGAAAAAACCAAAAGAAGCAATGAATTTTATTCGGAAAGCGATTGACCTTGCTCCGGAAGATAAAGAATCCCTCTATACCCTTGCGGAATGTTATTACGAATCCGGCCAAATTGAACAGGCATTGCGGATATTCAGTCACCTTCGTCCCGATCCGGTAATGGGTCCCAGCGCCTGTTTGTTCGCGGGGAAAATTCATGCAGAGGGACGCAAAACCCAAATGGCCATTCAGGATTTTGAGGTAGGCCTGAAACACCAGACCATCAGACCTGATATTCTGGTGGAATTGCGCTATCATCTGGGTACTACCTACCTTACCGAAAACCAGTTGGAAAAAGCGATACCGCTTCTTAAACTTATTCACTCGGAAAGTCCTTCATACAAAGATGTGAATATGTTAATAGGCAAGTATCAGGAGCTTAACACCAATAAAAATCTCCAGATTTTTTTGATGGCTTCATCGGCAGATTTTGTCGCCCTGTGCCGCAAGGTGGTACTCACCTATTTTACCAAAGCAAAGGTGAAAGTGGTTAATATATCCGTTAACAAAAACGAATGGGCGGATATTCTGGTGGAAGTAAATACTCCCAAATGGTCTGATTTTATCATGTTCCGGTTTATACGCACCCAGGGAATTGTGGGAGAACTGGTTGTCCGCGATTTCCATTCGCATCTCAAGGAAGTAAAAGCCGGTAAAGGTATCTGCATCACCTCTGGTAATTTTAACGATGAAGCAAAGAATTATACCGAGGCGCGTCTTATTGATTTAATCGAAAAAGAACGCCTTACCGTTATTCTGAACAACGTCGACGCAAAAACCGCCGCAATGACCAGCAAGAAGTAAAGCAAAACGCACATTTCCGCCATATATAATTGTATGGAGACATATATGGCTGAATTACCTGATCCCCTGAGCAATGCGGTGAGCCGCCTGTTCGGGCTTTCGTACCTGTTTCCCTACCAACGGCTGGTAGTGGCAAATATCATTGAAGCGGCTGAAGCGGCAGGCCTGACGATCCACTGGCCGGATGACGAGGGGCTTGAGCCGACATCGGCAGCGCCGGAAGATGCTTTGTCCGGGGCGGCAGACCGCGGTTGTATGGGCCGTCAGATTGTTATCCTGCCCACCGGCGCGGGAAAATCGCTGTGTTTCCAGCTGCCGGCAATGCTTATGGACGGGCCAACGCTGGTTATCTATCCCATTCTGTCACTCATGGCGGATCAGCAGCGGCGCCTACATGAACGGGGTTTTGCGCCGGTCACTTTGCGGGGCGGGCAGACGACCGAAGAGCGGGATGCAATTTGGAGAAAACTGGAATCGGGCGAAAGCAAATTCATTATTGCCAATCCGGAAGTGCTGCAAACCCCGCAGGTGATGAGCAGGCTTGAAAAAATAAAAATCGTACACATTGTGGTTGACGAGGCACATTGCGTGAGTGAGTGGGGCGAATCATTCAGGCCAAGTTATCTTGAAATCAACAATATTATTAAAAACATTAATGCCCCTTTGATAACGGCGTTTACCGCAACGGCCAGCGCGCCGGTTCTGGAAAAAATCAGAACATATATTTTTGGCGATCTGGAAGCGCACCAAATTGTGGGAAATCCCGACCGTCCCAATATTGCCTATACTGCCAAAGGCTGCATTGTGCGGGATCTGGCGGTGCGGGATTTGCTGGTGCAGAACAGCCGGCCGGCAATTGTATTTTGCTCATCAAGGCCCGGTACGGAAAATCTTGCCCGTTATCTGCGAATCAGCCTGAGGGAAATGGGCATGGACTGGCATAATGAAATTCGGTTTTACCATGCCGGTTTAAGCCGGGAAGAAAAAACCGATGTCGAGAAATGGTTCATGGGTAACAGCCGGGCGGTGTTATGCGCAACTTGTGCGTACGGCATGGGGGTGGACAAGGCCGATGTCCGCACGGTGATACATCGGGATTGTGCTCCTTCGGTGGAGGCATATTTGCAGGAATCGGGCAGGGCTGGCCGCGATGGGGCGCAGTCAAAGGCCATTCTCCTGTGGGGGCCTGACGATGAATCAAGCCTGCGCCGCGCCAAAACCGAAGCGGATCGCGCGCGGCTTTCCGGCCTGCTGGATTATGCCCGCAATGGAACGCAGTGCAGAAGGCAGGCGCTGTTACATATGCTCAACTATGACAGTAACGGCGAAAGCCCGGAAACATCATGTTGTGATGTTTGCTCGCAGCAGGCGAACGCGGTGTTGCGTGAAGAACCAACGATAATGCGCTTTTTTCAAAAAAACAAGCGGCGCTATGCGATACATGAAGCCGCCAAATTACTGGCAGGTATGGCACAATTCCACTGGACAGAAGAAGAGGCAAAACAGGTTATTGACCATTTAATACACCACGGTAAACTAAAAAAAACAAATAATATTTTCTGGAAAAATACGATAACGGTTATTCCTTGAATATTTGCGTGTCCAGCACAAGTTTTTCTCTGGGAGGGAAATTTTTATCAAATGTTTCCAGTTTAGTTTTGTTGACTTTGTAAATTGCGCCTTCAGAGAATTTGCCGTTTATGTTTTCCAGCGCTTTTGGATATAATTCCAGCGCCATTAAGGCATCGTGATAATGACCTTCCATGTCTGTTATGCCGTATTGTTTGCTGTGTATAAAACCAAATTTTTCATAATATTTGGGGTTACCGTAAATGAGTATCGCATTAAATCCCATTTCTGCGGCTTTTTTAATGGTATACTCTATTAATTTTTTGCCTATGCCATTTTTTTGATATACTGGCAGCACACTAAGCGGCCCAAATGTGATGACATCATATTCATTTGCCGCATTTATAATTTTTGTTTTTGCATATACAATATTACCGACAATTTCATTATTGTATGTTGCCACATAGTCAAGTTCTTTGATGAATGCATTGTTATTTCTCATCGTATGTATTAATAAATGTTCATCGCACCCCGGTTTATACACGTTCCAAAAAGCCTCCCTTGTTATATGTTCAACAATGCGGTAATCTTTTTCTTCTTCCGGCCTTAATAAAATATCCAATTCACTGTTTGTCTCTTCATATTCTTGATCAAACCAGTGTTCATAGGTATATTGTCCAAAATGTTTTCCGCCTATTACCATAATGTCCTCCTGTCCTAAATAAAATCCGTGGAATCAGTTTGTTTTTCTTCCGCCCTTATTTTTGCAAAATCTTCAAGATATTTGCGCCTCGATTCGACCAGTGTTTGCAGTTCTATCAGCATATATCCATTTACCGATTCTGCAATGGGATAAATATAATGTTCTGTTTCATCGGTGTAACGGCTGACAAATTCCATTTTATTGACAAAACCAAGCGTGATCATATTGGATATGCGATCTGCCACTTTAAGAATTTTGGCGTTATGGGAGCCATGTTCAAAAATGCGGGTAAGAAATTGATCCTTGGTTTCTGCCGGACTTCGGGTTACTTCCCTGACAAGCTCATACACCGCATGGCTTTCAAAATCTATGGAAAGCAGCGTGTTATGGTTAAAGTCGGGAATGTCTTCGATAACATCGTGTACGATTGACGCTTTGAGCAAAACGGAATCGGTATAACCGTAGTCAATAAGAATCGCCATGGTGTCAAGCTGATGCCTGAACATATTGCCGCCGCCGGATCGCGCTTTTCCGATAAGGACAGTGGCAAGCTGGATATAGGGAGCAAGACGAGTTTCTCTCAGGTGATACATTTGTTCTGTTGTCATTGTCTTCCTCCATCATTCATTATTACAGATCATGCAGCCATGTTTCAACCTTGGCGGTGCGTGTTAGCCCTTCTTCCAGCTTTGCTTTTTCGGCGGCAACCAGTTCCGGCGGCGCATTTTTCACAAATTGCTCATTTGCCAGTTTTGTCCGCAGGCCCTGAATAAACGAACGATCCCGTTCAAGGTCTTTGTTGAACTTCCGCTTGAGCGCCGTAATGTCCACCGCATCGGCGATAAAGACAAAGGCCTCGAAACCGGAACCTGCAATGCCAATAGACCCGGCCGGACGTGCGTCCGGAAGACGTGCGCCTGCCGCTGCTGTTTCAATGTCCATGGTTCCAATGCCGGCAAGAAGTTTTACCAGGTCTTCATTCTGCCGCAGCACCTGTTCCTGTTCGCCGCTCAAACGAACAAGCACGCGGAGTTTTTTGTCCGGCGTAATCGTACATTCGCTGCGAAGGGTGCGGATCATGCGAACCAATTCCTGCAGGAAGGCAAAGTGCCGTTCTTCGGCAGGATTGCAGCGCTGTTCATCGAACTGCGGGTATGGAGCGGTGATTAACAATTCGGAAGGCGTATTGGGCAGCTTATTATAGATTTCTTCAGTGACAAAAGGCAAAAGGGGATGGAGCAGCCGCAGGGATTCCGCCAGCACATCCAGCAACACCGTGGCAGCGCGATCTTTTTCTCCGACATTTATAGCAGTGTCTTCGCCGGTTTTCATCGACAATTTGGTCGCTTCAACATACCAGTCGCAAAAGTCATTCCAGAAATATTCGTAGGCTGTTTGAGCGGCGTCGTTGTAACGGTACGAGAGGAACGCTGCTTCCATTGCTTTGGCGGCGCTGTTCAACCGGGAGTAAATCCATTTATCCACGGGAAGCAATTCGCAGTTGGTAACCAGATTTCTGCCTTCCAGATTCATCAAAATATAACGGCTGGCATTCCAGACTTTATTGGCAAACTTGGAACCCATTTTGAACGATTCTTTATCGACTAATATATCCTGCCCCTGAGCGCACATAAAGGCCAGCGTGAATTTGAGCGCGTCTGCCCCAAATTCATCCACCAGCTCCAGCGGGTCAAGGCCGTTGCCCAGACTTTTGCTCATTTTGCGTCCCTGCTTGTCCCGCACCAGCCCGTGAATATAAATATCACGGAACGGCGCCTTGCCGGTAAACTCAAGCCCCGCCATTATCATGCGCGCCACCCAGAAGAAAATTATGACATAAGCCGTCACCAACGCCGTAGTTGGATAAAACCGCTCGAAATCGTTTTGGGGACTAGGGACTGGGGACTGGGGACTGGGGAGATTACTTCGTAAGCAAGGCTGGTTGCCAACACGCTCAGCCTGCGAACAACTATCCCTAGTCCCTAGTCCCCAGTCCCCATTTCCCCAGCCCAAAGTGCTGAAGGGCCAGAGCCAGCTTGAGAACCAGGTGTCAAGGACATCAGGGTCTTGCTCGATGTTGTTTGAGCCGCAGTGGGGGCAGACGGTGAGATCATCACGCGATACGGACGTTTTTGCACAGTCATTGCAGTCCCAGGCGGGAATTCGGTGCCCCCACCACAGTTGGCGGCTAATGCACCAGTCACGAATGTTTTCCATCCAGTGCTGGTAGGTATGTTCCCATTTTTTGGGATAGAATACTATTTCTCCCCGCCGCCAGCAATCCAGCGCCTTTTCTGCCAGCGGCTTCATTCGGACAAACCACTGTTCGGAAAGGAACGGCTCTATCACGGTACGGCAGCGGTAGCAATGCCCCACTGCATGATTGATATTGTCTTCTTTGATGTACCAGCCGCCGGCCTGCAGGTCTTCCAATACGGCAGCGCGCGCCTGTTTCACTTTCATACCCCGGTATTTTTCGGGAACGGCATCGTTAAGGGTTCCATCGGGATTGAGTATATTGATGACCGGAAGATCATGCCGCTTGGCCACTTCCCAGTCATTGGGATCATGGGCGGGAGTAATTTTTACCACGCCGGTACCAAAGTCTTTATCGACATAGCTGTCAAACACAACGGGAATATCACGTTCCGCAAGCGGCAGCCGAACCGTTTTTCCTTTCAGCCCCGCATAGCGTTCATCTTCAGGATTCACCGCCACCGCCGTATCGCCCAACAGCGTTTCAGGCCGGGTAGTGGCAAGTTCCACATAGTCGCCACCCGGTGCCAAATAATACCGCAAATGATACATTTTTCCCTGCGTATCTTCGTGATCCACTTCGTCATCGGCAAGGGCGGTACCGCATGAAGTACACCAGTTTACCAGATAGTTGCCCTTGTACAGCAATTCCCGTTCGTACAGGCTGACAAACACTTCGCGGACGGCGCGCGCCAGCCCTTCATCCAAAGTAAAACGTTCCCGGTCCCAGTCCACACTGGCCCCAATGCGGGCAAGCTGCTCGCTGATAATGGCATGATGCTCATGTTTGACCTTCCAGGTTTCTTCCAGGAATTGTTCCCTGCCCAGCTCGCGCCGGCTGGTACCCCGGTCTTTGAGTTTACGTTCCACCACATTCTGCGTGGCAATACCCGCGTGATCGGTGCCCGGCACCCACAGCGTCGGCACACCCCGCATCCGGTGATAGCGGACGACTATGTCTTGCAGACTATTGTTCAGCCCATGTCCCAAGTGCAATACACCGGTAACATTGGGCGGAGGAATCACGACAACAAAGGGTTTTACCCCATCGGCGTTTTTTGCGGTTTCGGGCTTAAATGCACCCTGTTCCTTCCAGCAGGCATAAATCCGGCTTTCAAAGGTTTTGGGGTCGTACGCTTTTGCGAGTTCAATTGCCTTCAAAAAAATCTCCTTAAAAATTATATCTTAATTGTATCATAATTGAGTAAAAAAGACACTGGACATGGAAGCAGTACGGGGGTATAATAAGGTATGGTGAATAAAAGCTCGGTTGTTTTGCTGCGGGATGCAATTGCTGCTGAAAAAGATTTTATTGAAGCAGGTCTCCAATTGGACATTCCTGTTATTTGTATCAATAAAGATACCCAACATACCAAAAAAATGCCATTTAGAGTCATGTATGACAATAATAATCTTTTTTGGCAACAAAACAAAACATGGGAATATTTCCTTTCAGATGAAGATTTTCTGACCATACAAGACAGAATGGCAGCCTTACAATCCCAGTGGGAACCTGCGGTAACAGGTGATGATGACAGAACAGATGATCTGGTTATACCGGAAACGGTCAGCGCGATTAACGAAGACTTTGGCGAAGATTATGAAGACTTTGTGCACATGACAGAGGAAGAACGCATATTAAACCTTAGAAAAAGCAAAAACCGGCTGGAAAATCTGATAACCCAAAAACCAAGGCAGGAATACTTAATTACCGAAGCTCTGGTTGAAACAGTACGGGATGCCATGCTGAACAACCGCACTGCCCTGATGAATGCCATGAGCCTTGATGATGAGGAAGCAAAAAAGAAAACGCAGGAATTGGTGGATTCCACCCGTGATTTTGTAAAGGCTTCTTCCCAACTCATCTCAAAATCCATTTTCAATGATGAATTGATGAATATTCTGGTTGAAAGATCCAATGGTACTATTGTCAAACATATGACCCATGTATACCTGAATGGGCTTGCGTTTCTTTCTTATTACAATGAATTAGTTTCAAGCACCAGTATTATCAATAAACTGCGGATTAACTTTGACAAAAAATACCGGTCTTTTTACCAATCCCTGCTGCCTCACATCCACCCTGAAGATATTACTCTGGAAAGGGTTTTTTTGGGGGGCATGAGGGCGATTAGAGAAACCGAGTTACAAAATTGGACAGTGGGTTTTTTGATTCATGATATTGGCAAGGCCGCCGCCGTAGAATACCACGAAGGTGAGGCAGCGTATAATCGGGATATTGTGGTCAAACATGTCACCGCTGGTTATACCGCCGTTATGAATAAGACCAATTTCCCCAGAGAAGCGGGTCTTATTACCGGATACCATCATGAATATTACGGTGATGCATCGGGTTACGGCTATTTTCGAACGTACTTTGATCGATACCGGAAAGCAAACCCCCAAATGAGGCTGGATTATTGTATTACCTATGATCTTGAACCCATGATGGATTATGAGGCTTTGGCGTATTTTCCTGCAAAGATTTTGGAAATTGTCGATATATTTGACAGTCTCACTGATACAAACCGCAAATACCGGAAAGCCATGAGCCCGGAAATGGCTATTGTAACCATGCGGGAAGAATTCATCGAAAAAAACTGTAAAATAGATATTATTCTGTTTGATATCTTTCAGAAATTCGTATCGGAATCGATAAAACAGAGAGCATAATTTAGATAGGTAATGCCTCAAGGATAGCATTGTTGATTTTTCTGTCGCGGCTGGAATAGCCCAGTTGGCGATAGGGACGGAAACTGCCGTGAAAATCGCTTCCTTCGGTAACGTACAATGCAAGTTCCTTGCCCAATTTTTCCAGACGGCGGCAGGAATTTGTTTTGGCTGTCGGGTGCCATGCCTCTATACCCATAAGGCCGCGGGTTTTCAGCGCTTTTATCAATTCGGGCAGACGGCCCCAGGCTACATAGAGCGACATGGGATGGGCAAGGACGGAAATGCCGCCGGATTCGCGGATAAGGGTGACGGCTTCCACAAAGTCAAGTCCGGTCTTTGGTACAAACAGAGGCTTTCCCGGCTTTAGATAATGGGCAAAAGCCTGTTCACTGTTTTTGACAATTTTTTTCTTGACCAGCAGGTTGGCAAAGTGCGGCCGCCCTATCGAATGACTGTCAGCGAGAGCGGGAATATCTTCCCAAGCAGCCTCAAAACCCAATTCATTCATACGATTAAGCATTTCACGGTTTCGGGCTTCCCGGCGGCGGGATAATGCGTCAATTGCTGCCAAAAAAGCAGGGCTGGGCGATTGTATACCCAGTCCCAGCAGGTGAAATTCACCGCCGGGGCCAAGGCCGGGGGTATCGGCTGCTCTGGCAGTCGGGGCTGTTCGTGATGTACAGCCAGGCCAGTTGATACTTATTTCAATGCCGGGGATAAAACGAATACCGACCGCTTTTGCCTCTTTTTCCGCCGTTTTCAGGCCGCTGAGGGTATCGTGATCGGTCAGGGCAATGGCGCTGATACCTTTTTTTGCCGCTTCCTGTATCAACAACTCAGGACTGAAATCGCCATCGGAAGCGCTTGAATGGGTATGGAGGTCTATCATATTTTCATTTTAACGAAAAGTTGTGTTGACCTCTATGCTTTTTGAGTGTAAAATGAATTATTATGGAAGACCAGCTGCAACTTAACTTTGTCCGATATCTTAAAGATTCGTACATTGTGGTTGAAGGCAAAAATGCGGACAGATTTTTCATCATTCAACAGGGAAAGGTACGCGTTTCCAAAGAAGTGACGGTGGTGGAAGATGAAGGTACAGTACTTGGGCCCGGAGACTTTTTTGGGGTCATTTCTACCATGTCTGCCCACAGTCATATCGAAACGACTCAGGCCCTGACAGATGTTGTGCTGATTGCGGTTCTTAAAGAGCAATATGGGGCGCTTATTCAGAAAAACACTCAGGTAGCCATGAAGATAATCATGCAGTTCTCCAAACGGCTCAGGCATTTGAACGAAGCCCTTACCGGAATTACCTTGAATAAAACGGCTGAATTTGGTCCGACCCATCTTGCGGAGATAGCGGCGTACTATTCCCGTCAAAAACAGTATGATAAGGCTTTGTATGCCTATACCAATTACCTTAAATATTGCCCGGATGGACAATATGCGGGCGTTGCCAAAGAGCGAGTAGCAAAACTGAATACGTTATCAATTGAAGCGCCGCGGCAATTTGGGCCGAACGATACAAACCGAACATACAAAAAAGATACCATGCTTTTTTCCGAAGGAGAGCCGGGAGACGAGCTTTTTATTATCCAAAAAGGTTCGGTAAAAATCACCAAGATCGTCAGCGATAACGAGGTGCTTTTGGCAGTACTCAAGGCTGGGGATATATTCGGGGAGATGGCCCTTTTGGAAGGCAAACCCAGGGCTGCCACTGCGGTGGCCTACGATGAATGTGAAGTAATGGTGGTAAACCGGGCTAACTTTGAGCAGATGATTAAAACACAGCCCCAGCTTATTGCCAAGGTTACCACCCTGCTTGCAGACCGAATTTGGCTGATTTATAAACAACTGCAAAATACCCTTATTAATAATCCTTTGGGCCGTATGTATGATGCCCTGCACATCCAGTTGGAAAAAAACCGGGTACATCTTGATAGTCAAAGCGCCTATACCTTTAGTTTTGGTCAAAAGGAACTAATCCACATGGTAGGGCTCCCGGAGAAGGATGCCAATCAGCTTCTGCGGAAAATGCTGGAAAATAAGAAAATCCAGATCATAAATGAAAAGCTGCATACGGTTTCGGTAGAGGAAGTTGTCAGGCAGACTGAATATTTCCGGAAAATGGATAGAATCGAAAAATCCCGCAAAGAATCGCGGAACTAATACAGGCTTTTCAAAACCGAATCATCAAGAATAATAGCAACCCGGCCTTCACGAAGCAGGCTGCGGTTTGCCTCGCTGGAAATAATGGTCAGTGCATCTTCCCGGCCGATAACGGGGTCGGTGGGCTGTATGCCAAAAACGCCCCGGGCAAAAATACGCAAGGGCCGGTCGCCGACAACGGCGGTAATTTCCGGGGAAAGGCCTGATGGCCCGCCGGCAAAAATGGTTTGTATCGGGAAATAGCGGGCCATGGTACCAGCCTGCCCGTTTGGCAGGCGAGCCCTGGGGTTAAGCATATTCCGTTCAAAGATCAGGTTCATTTCCGTGTCCCAGATTTTGGGAAACAGACAGGGCCGGAGCAGGGCGGTGCTTCTCATGCCATGAATGGGGAGCGTTTCGGCTGCAATAATGACAATCCCCGTATATGCCGGGGCGGAAACAGGGCTGAGTGTCCTTGGTATCTCTGTTGGCTGGTTGTGACGGATAAGGGCTGCGCTGATTTTGGCAATATCCAAGGTGTAGAAGCCCAAAAGGTTGACTAAATCCGGCGAAAGCGCCGGCGGTATGGTGCGGGCCTGCAATGCAAGGTCCTTTATACTCAACACATCCCATTCCCCGCGCTGCACAAGGTCTGCCATAATTGAAGAAGAATCAATCTGTAGTGCCAATAGACTGGGAAGGATCAGTCTGGGGTATTCGGATGTTATCAATGTCTCGCCCTGCATTCTGCCAACAGGCAATCTGAACCCGGCGGATGCCAGATCCAGGGAAACAGTGGCGTTTATTTCCATTTTGTCCCATTCCGTTGACCCGCTAATGCCGATGTTTGCCTGAGCAAATACAAGTGAGGCACTCAATATTAAACAATACGCCAAGTATATTCTTTTCATTAATTTCTCTCTTCTATTATCGGTACTTTTAGGACTTTTCCTATGGATAGAATTTGATTCATCTCCATATTGTTTTCCCGGGCCAATACCTGAGGATCGACATTGTACCGGATAGCCAGAGACCACAGGGTATCGCCTTTGCTGACCACATGGGTTTCCGTAAAAGCCCGGTTATTATGGCTTTGCGCCGGGGCGTCTGTTATGCCGGTATATGGTGTGGTCTCTTTGAAAGCGGGAATAATGATGGTTTCGCCTATTTTAAGGTGACGGTTCTGGATACCGGGGTTGTACTGCTCAATCAAATTGAGGGAAATGCCGTAATGCCTTGCCAGGGCAGACAGGGTATCGCCGTACCGTATTTGGTAGCGGTAATACTGCAGCAGTTTGATATCCTCCCTCTGTAAAACGCTGGCAATCGCTTCCGCTCTGGCAAGCGGCACCTTTAGTTCATAGTTTTTGTCCGCCGGAGTGATGCCGTGCAGCAATTCCAGATTCAGGCGACGCAATAAATCCCGGTCTACTTGTGCCTCTGCGGCAATGATATCCAGCGATATTTGCTTTCCCGGTTTTATGGTTGTCCATTCCGTGGTTTCCGGCCAATAATCCAGGCCGTATTTCCGGGGGTTGGAAAGAATATACGATACTGCCAGGAATTTTGGCACATAATGAATCGTTTCGTCCCTTAATTCCTTTTTATCGCATAGAACCCAATAATCACTGGTATGAACCCTTTTTCCCGCCCGGCTTACCGCGCCCAGTCCGGCATTGTACGCTGCCAGCGCCATGGGCCAGCTTCCCAAAGCGCGGTAGTTTTCTTCCAGTTTTCGCAGGGCGGCAACGGTTGCTTTGCAAAAATCCCGGCGTTCGTCAACCAAGTCGTTTACCTGTATGCCAAAGGGCGCAATGCTGTTCATCATAAATTGCCACAAACCCATTGCGCCGGACCTGCTTCGCGCCGTACCAATGTAATTTGATTCGATAAACGGCAAATATATCAGTTCCGGCGGCAGGCCGCGTTTTGCTATTTCGGCTTTTATAAAAGGCATATACAAGCTGCCGTTTTTGATAATCGTGTTGAGATATCGCACACCTGATGGATTTGAGTACCGTTCGATGTAATATCTGGTAAGCGGCCGATTGAGGTCTTCGAAGTTGAGAAGAGGGGACTGGGGACTGGGGACTGGGGATTGGGGGGAAGAGGAATTGGGAGTACTATGAGAATCAGGGATACCTTGATTATCAGGAATAGTACGCTGGGGGCGGTCAATATCATGCGACATACTCGCCCACGATCCAGCCGCCGCACCCACAAACAACAGTACGCAAGAAAATACTACCCTAAGCCCTCTCTCTTTGCTCATTTCTCATTCCTCATTATTCTCTAGAACCTTTCTCCAAAGTAAATGCCGGCCCATTCCCATCGGCCGTGAATTTCAGGGTCCGAGGGAAAATAGATTTTTCTGAAGTACAAATACCAGGTGGGAACATACTGGACCCAGCCCCAGCCCCATGTTCGTAAAAAGGCTTCGGTGGCATTGGATGCAGCGTCAAGCCTGTCCGCGTAACGGATCCGGTTGCTCCGCATAAATTCTGACAGACTAAAGTCTGCCATGCTGGAGGTATCGGTATCGTCATGTGTCCAGGAACGGGCAAAAAAGTTTACTTTAGCCCGGTACCGTTCAAGCTGACGGGGGCTGCCGGCGTCCAAAGCAGACCGTATGGCGCTGAGTAAAGCGGGGAGGCTTTCGAAGGTCCAATCCTTGCGGGAATTATTGAAGTCCACCTGCTGTCTGGCGTAATTGTCTGCGTTGGGAAAACCGGGAACGATGGTTCCGGCGTAAGGCAGATAGCGGGTATAAGCCTGTATTGCGCTGTTCCAGTCGCCAATTTGTTCATAGGTTTGGGCAAGCATAAACCAGATTACACCGGGATCTATTCTGTCGGAAAACCGGGAAATTAATTCCTGATAGTACCACACCTGCTGATTGGGATCTTCGGTTAAATCGATCAGTTGATTAAGGCAGGCAAAGTGTATTGATTCGCCATTGATGGTTAAATCGGGGTAGTTTTTGACGATCAAGTCAAAGTACAAGGCCGCTACCGGCAGTGAATCCTGCTGTATATAGGCGTAGGCTATCATCAATAAATAGTAACTATTGTAGGGATCATTCGGAAAGTTGATTGTCCGCTCGCCCAGAAAGTGGATTAATCGGCCATATTCTTTTTCTCTGGCATAACTGTTGGCTATTTCCCTTACCACCGCAAAGGTATTTTCGGCGGTATTTTCTGCGGCAAGCAGGGTAAACAGGTCTTGCAGCCGCTCCCTGCTTTCACTGGAACCGGCGATGTAATAGTTATGCGGCATTTTGCCACAGGCAGTTACCAGCGTCAGGAGCGGCACCATGAGCGACAGGACTATGGCAATGATTCGTCTCATATAGTATATTATAACGATAAATAGCAAAAGAGGTATACCATGCTTTCACGGGGAGATTTTATTTTTACCATTGGGTACGATGGCCCGGCGGCAGTTATCGACGGCCAGGCCAAAAGGCGCTACGGCTCCCTTTCAACCAAAGAACTTGCCGAAAAAGGCTTTTTCCGCGCCGCCTATGCCTCGGCAGTTTGGTCAAAAGACCCCAAAGACCTGGAAACGGTGGTGGAAGTATACAACCGGATCAGCGGTTCCTCCCTTTCGCCGGATTCCTCTACGCACAACAGCGCGCTCAATCGCCTGTTTGGCGTTTTCCCCATAGAAGTGAACCGCTCAATAATACTGTAATGCGCACGCTTGACATAAAAAAAAGCGCCAACTATACTGGTATTTCCGGGGTTTGCTGGAGAGATGCGAGAGCGGTTGAATCGGGCGGTCTCGAAAACCGTTGAGCCCGCAAGGGCTCCGAGGGTTCGAATCCCTCTCTCTCCGATATATTCTCCGAAATAAAACACTGGAGAGATGTCCGAGTGGTCGAAGGTGTACGCTTGGAAAGCGTATGTGCCTGAAAGGGTACCGAGGGTTCAAATCCCTCTCTCTCCGAAAAGTTTACTTTTTTGCCTCGTTCCAGTATTGATCCATAATGGCAAGGTTCTCCTGCGTCATCTCCTGGCCGGTTTCCCGCATCCTTTTTTCCACGTACTTAAACCGATTGATGAATTTGTTGTTGGTCCGGTGAAGCGCTACCGATGGTTCCACTTTAAGGTAACGGCATAAGTTTACCGCCGAAAACAGCAGATCGCCCAGCTCTTCTTCGATGGAATCCTTGTTACTTTCTGCCATTACTTCATCAAGCTCTTCTTTGATTTTTTCGATAACCCCCTCGACATTGGGCCAGTCGAAACCGGCTTTTGCCGCTTTTTTCTGGAGCTTCCACGCGCGGTCCAGCGGAGGCATACCGGCGCTGACCTCGTCAAGGATCGAATCTTTGGGTTTGCGGCCTTCCTGCTCAATCTTGATTTTTGCCCAGTTGGCGAGCACCTCGGCGCTTGAGAGCGCCGAAGCACTTGAGAGCGCCGCGCTTGACGACTCCCCAGAGGGCGGGAACACATGGGGATGCCGCCTAATCAATTTTTCTGAGACGGTTTGCAATACATCTGCGACCGAAAAAAGCCCCTCTTCCTCGTGCATATACGAAATCATGGTTGCCAGTAAAAAAATGTCGCCCAATTCTTCCTGTATGTGGGCGGGGTTCTTTTCATCAATGGCTTCAATACACTCGTAGGTTTCCTCGACTAAATCCCCGCGTAAAGAGGCGGGGGTCTGTTCACGATCCCAGGGACAGCCGTCCGGGGCGCGGAGACGGGTTACAACGTCGTATAACGACTTAAAGGCATTTTGGGCTTGCTGCATATAAACTGAATTTTAACACAAGAATGCTCTTGAGGAAAAGCAGGAGTTGGGTTATACTAACAGGTAATTGGGAGGAAATTTGTGGGCGCAGGAATAACCATAACCGGCGATAATTTTGAGCGGGAAGTGTTACAATCGGCAATACCGGTTTTAATTGATTTTTGGGCCGTCTGGTGCGGGCCTTGCAAGATGATCGCCCCCCTTATCGATCAGCTTGCTGATGAATATGAAGGGCGGATCAAAGTAGGCAAGGTCAATGTAGACGAAGAAAGCAGCCTTGCGGAACAGCATGGGATTGCGTCTATCCCCACCCTTGTATTGTACAAAGATGGGGATGTAATAGGACAGAAAGCCGGCGCCGCTTCCAAACGCGATATTGAAGCAATGTTTAAGGACCTTATTTAATTATATCGTTTTGGGTTGTTTGGACTGCCCGGTGTTGCGCTGCTGGTAGCGGTAATGTACCAATCGGCTGCGGTGCCGGAATTTTCCGCAAGGGTTTCGTCACGGCAAATGGTTCGGGTAAGCGTGGTACCGCTGGTTTGTACCGCGCCGGCAGGACTGCATATTTTTCCGTCCGGGCCTTTCCAGGCGCCTGCCTTGAATAATAATTCCGCAGCCTCGGCAAAATAATCCCTGTTCCACCAGGGATCAGCCGTTTCGGAAAGCATCACCGCATCGACAACACGGTCATCCTGATCCAGCAAATACACAACGTCCGTTTTACGGAGCAGCTTGGTTGAGCCGGGAATCCACAGGTCTCTGGCCGTTGGGGAAGCGTTTGCCCCGCCGGATTCCGTCAGATTGCTTCCCAGTTCGTCACGATTGCCTGCCTCTGTTGTCCGCAAGTGAAGCGTGATATATTCGCCCCTGGCAACTTCGACCGGCGGGAACTCGTACACCATGGGGGCTTTGCTGTTGCTGGTAATAAACACCCGCAACGCTCCCAGATTTCCCGCCCCAAAGGTTTTGAGCTCAATGAATTCGCACCGGGGGTTTGAAAACTCGGTTCGCAGTTCATTGATGCGCAGCGAAGGAATTCTGCTGTTTTTGGTACGCAGCGGGACAAGCACATTAATGGTATTGCCATTGTTGTCCTGGGCCAGGATGTCGGCCGTAAGCCGTTCCCCCGGTCCCGGCCCCCCGTTAAAATGCACCCGGACAGTACTGCCGTTTTCCACTTCGCTCAGTGCAAGCGCCGGGCTAAAGTGCAGCGATACAACCTTGACGGGTTTTGAAAACTGAAAATTAAGCTCAGTTTCCGACACCGCCTTGCAGGAAAAGAACACCGGAGCTTCTGATTTGCTGCCCAGTATATGCGCGACAGCTTCGCTTCCGGTACCGGTGGCGCAGGAACAAACGGTGCACAATGCAGCGCAAATTCCGACCACAATAAGATTAAGATACTTCATGGTAAGTCTCCTTACCTTATATATGGCGAAAAGCAGTAAAATGCATGAGTGTTTGGGGAAAAAAGAACAAAGAAAAGTGAAAAAAGAATAATGTTGGTGTTTGTACTATTTTCAGGAAGCGAGAGAGTATGGAGAAAAATGCACCGCCGCTACAGGGAGCGTAGGTTGTTGATCACGACACCAGACGATTTTGGTGACAGGCACCAGCGCGCTGTGTCTGCAAGGATTCAAAACCTAAACGCCTGCCGCAGTTGCATTTTTTTAGCTCTGCTTAAGTGAACGCATATGGGATGGACTGTGGCAGATAGATTTAGTACAACACGACGGCGGCAACCCTTCAGGGGAATTTTGCTATATACTTTGACCATTACCGAGGTTAAAAACGCCTGGACAGCCCACTACGCGCTCAAAAACAAGGCTTTTCAGTGGGTCTATAACGCTCTGGATCATGTCTGCGTGGTGCTTGCTGTGCCGGTTCGTATCCTGCACTCTGATAACGGCGGAGAGTTTATTAACCGTACTCTTATGACATGGTGCAAGCAGAAAGGAATAGCGCTTACCAGAAGCCGCGGCGGCAAAAAGAATAGCAACTGTTTTGTTGAACAAAGAAACGGAGCCACCGTTAGAAAACACATCGGGCATTTACGTTATTCCGGCGACAAGGGTGTTGCTGCGTTACAAACCGTTTACACGCATTACGACAATCTTTTTAATTTTTTTACGCTGGTCGTAAACTAATTTCTAAAGAACGAATTGGTAGTAAAGTTAAGAAAACGTATGATAAACCCCAGACTCTTTTTGAGCGTGTTATATCCTCTGGCAATACTCCAGAGAAAATTAAAATACGCTTAAGGAATCTTAAAAAGAAATTAAACCTTATGGCAGAGATGAAAAAAATGCAGCAGGCTCTTGACAAGTTATCTTCTTTCGCTGAACCTGTTCCTGAGTTTGTTTCCAGAGCTAGAGGCATAAAGCCCCTGCTCTTTGGTTCATTGGGTTAGATTTTCTATCTTGAGGCATCTGTCCGTATGGTTAGATTTTTACGTGAGGCACTACGGACGTAATCTGTTATTCTGCATATACAAGTATTCGACAGGCTTTCATGGAACCTTTATACTGTTGGTCAGTGATTGGTCAACAGATAATTTTTCAGGAAAAAGCATGAAAAAATATGCTTTTATTGAAAAAAATTGACAAAATGCCCAAAAGGCACTATTCTTTTAAGAAGATAGGGGGTTAGCGTTAATAAGTGTCCATATTGTGAGTATTAATACAAGAAAATGTGTATGTTATATAGTTAAACTTCGCATTTTTGGGGGAAATTGGAGGAAAAACTCCCATAATAAAGAATATATGGTTATAATAACGTACTTTTTGTGAGATAATAATGACTAAATTTTCTAAACAATCTTTTAAAATTCCCTCCTTTTCATGTTATAATATAATCATAAAAATCATTTTTTTGAATTAATCGAGCGGTATAGAAAGAAAATTTGAAAGGAGTATAATTATGTCTAGTAAAAAATTAACAACTGGAAAGATTCATACAGCATTATTGGCTAATCCTATCACTGGCTGGGGTAGGGAAAACTATCTTGCTATTATTTCTGATGAGTTAAAAAAATTAAACCAAAAACAACAAATAATCAAGTTTTTGAATGATGCAAGAGGCGGTTATGCAAAACCATGTTTTTTAGATAAAGAATATCTTAACAAAATTGATACATTGGAAAATGATGAAGATGAAAATATTTCTTGTTATTTTAAAACGTATAAAACTAGAGAAGAATATTCTAGAATGGAAACCGAATATAATAATTTTTGTGAATATTTTTTAAGGGAAAACTCTTGGGTAGAACGGCGGCTTTTTACCATTACCGGTACAGCGGGTTCTGGCAAAACAACTCTGGCTCATAAGCTTATTTCTCAAAAAACAAATAAATTGATAGTTAAAGGACATGATTTTGAAACTGTTCCCGAAAATCATATTATGTTTATTATATAAGAATAATTCCATCAGCTTCTAGCTTAATTAAATCATCGCATATTCTTTCATTCATGTTAATAATAGTTAGTGAAATAGGTTCATTATTACACAAAGAATTTAATGGAAATTTTAATAAAACTTCTGCAAAACATTTTTTTAACAATATAAGCGATATTGTTAAAAAATATAATGAATATTTTAACAATCCAAAAAATACAATTGTAGATTTCAAATATAATTTTGATGATTTCTTCAATTTACTAATGTCATTTCGAAAAAATATTAATATTTCTTCGCCGGCACTAATAGATGATTGTGAAAAATTAACTTCATCTCTTAGGGATTTTTTTGACAATATTTTGATAGATACTTTTTACAGTTCTCCAAATAGGAAAATAAAGGAACAGGAAGAAATAAAAATAGAAAACTCAAAAAAATTATTATTCATATTATTTGTATTATATTACTGTTTATCTAAAACCGAAAAATATCGCAATTATCAATTTTTATTTTTTATTGACAATATAGAAAATGCAATTGAAGAGGTTGAAACTACCAAAAGAACAAGAATACTAATTTCTGATGTTTCAATTATATTTACTTCGATTTTACTGTCTGCAAAACAATCATCCCAATATATTACTAGAATGTTGGAAAAATTAGAGCTTCCTAAATCTTCACCAAATTCATGTGTTTTGTTAACTATGCGTGATACAACTGATTGCTTTTTTCAAAAAATAAAAGAATCTATTCACATTGAAGAATCTAGATATATAAACATTGACATTACTTCATATTTTGACGCTGAATCTATACTAAAAAAGAAAATAAAATATTATTTTAATATAGATGTGAAAAATTGTAATGGTATAGAAGACGATGTAAAATCTGCATTAACAGCTTATTATAATATTGTTTCTGATAAATCAAAATCAAAATGGTGCCTTGGCGGATTTGTGCAAGAATTTTATAATTATCATCATAGAAATATTGCCAGAAATATTATAAAGATAATCCTTTCAAATAAAAAGGAAATTCAAGTTTTTATGAAAAACTGGAAAATAATTTCTGAAACTAAGGGAAAAGAGAGGAGTACAGCAGCTTTTACAAATTATAAACATATTGTTAGACAGTTTTTTATTCGATTGCTTTTGGGATATGTAAACCAACCTAAAGATGATGTTAAAGGAATATTTGAACAGTTAAAAGAACAGCCACATTATTACACCCGTAGGGTTTTAACCTATCTCCATAATGAATCGTTAATAAAAGATGATTTTATTAATACTAATAAACTTATTAGAAGAACTTTGGTAAAACCCAATGTTGTAAATTTAAGTAAATATAACAATGTTTCATCAAATAACATCAGAGAACTAACACAGGCATTATATATCATGAACCGTACAGATCCGAAAAAGACATCCTGGACAAATCTTATATGTATTGAAACTCCTGGTGGAAAATACTTGGGAAAAGAAAGTTTATTAAAACTTATATATGAGAATTGGGAAAAACATCTTGATTATGAAAAAGAAAGTAAAAAATTACCTGAAGACTTTCCCCATGTTACTATTAATATAACCTACGCAGGAAAACTTTATGTTTGGTTTATGGCTGAATTTGAATATTTTGCATGTAGGTATGCAAAGAAATATCCTGCGCTTTTTATGGCAAAAAATAGTAACGAATTAGAATCAATTATTGCCCCGGTAACAGCTGCTACACTTAGGGATGAAAAAATCGATGGAAAAGACCCTTGCATTTATGGTCATTTAAAAAACGAATGTCCTTTTTTAGAAAACCTGTCTAGAGGTTATTTAAATCCGGCATGGCTATACAAAGAAGCAAAAGGCATTTCTGGGCAAGTACATCCTAAAAGGATATTAAATAGACATAATGTATATATAAAAAAATTCTTAAAATATCTGAAATCAAGTTATTATAATAAAACAGTTAAAGAAGCAGAAAGAGAAAAGATGAAAAATTATTTAAAAAATGTTATAGAGGCGTATAAAAAGAGGAATAGTGATTTATTAAAGGATTACAAAGATTATATGGAATTAGGGTGATTTTATACATTTTTAAAGAGAGGTTTCTATGAATAATTTTGTTTGTATGAATGAGTTTGCTGAAATATTTGTGAATTTAACAGGCGGTGTTCTTGCTTTTTGTTCAAAAATATTACTTATTAAAGGTGTAGGAAAATTAAGTAACCTATTAATCTTATTTCAAGAACGTCATTTTAGTGCGGTTTATGGATTTTATTCTAATTTATATACATATTGTGCAGAACTTTTAACATCCTTAAAATCAAATATTGAATATTGGGAAAAACCTTATAATAATCCAGATGATAAACCTGAAAGCTATTTCACATATGAAAAATTATTAAAAGAAAAAGCAAAAAAGATTATAGATTTGTTCAAATCAGAAAAAACCAAATTCCTCCAAAACAGGATCATGAAGAATTGTCTAATAATATATTTCAAATGCAAAAAAATTATTAAAACTTGATTATATAGGAGAACTAGTTTATATAACTAACTATCAAAATTTTAAGACAGAACTAATTGTGAATTTAGAATATTTTATAGGTGATGAATCCAATATAGGAGCAATTCGTACGGAAATAAATAATATATCAGAAAAAGTGTTTCCTAAAAAAAGAAGAAGAGTTAAATACACCGTTTTATTGAGGAAAATGATAGTTTATTGAGTCCAT
>WQXQ01000019.1 GCA_009784775.1 Treponema sp. | reverse complement strand
TCCCCAAATGGGCCATTAAAATTTTAGGGGCCCCAAAAATTTCGAACGTCCGAATTTTTTGGTTCAAATTATACTTGCGGACATAAAAAAGGCTACCCAAAATGTACTTCTCGGACAGCCCCTATTGACTTATAATTTTTTACCTTTTTTCCAGCATAAACAGATACTCATAATTTTTTTCGTCGGTGTCTTTTATCCAGTCATTTGTCCATTTCATTGTTGCCATGACATTTTTTTTATAATCAATTTTTTTGATTTCGATGATTTTTCCATATTCATTAAGCATACCATGTAATTCATGAGCGGTTGCCCTGCCGCCCGAACTGTATGACAGAATAATATAATGTGCATTTGTTTCTTTAATCAGTTTTTCTATCGCCTCTATAACCATAAATTTTCCTGATGCGCTTTTTCTGAATTCTTCAAATACAGAACCTGCTATTGTATCAGAAGTATCTGTCCGGCGTTTTGCTTTTCCAAAAAGTGCAGGTTTGTCATTTAAACATATCGTAGTCCAGATATGATAATATGACGCATATCGAACGCGCGAAGGCGGCATTTTTTCATTGTTTGAACCATAGGGAGGATCAAAATAAGCAATGATAATATTGTTTGGCAGTAGTTTTACCGCTTCAAACACATCATACTGCATTACCGTATTTTGACTTTCATTGATCCATAAATCCGGAACTTCCAGTTTCATGTCATTATACGAACGGGGAGACCATTCATTCAGATATGAAGCAAAATGTCCCAGGGTACTGTCAACCGTATCCAATGCGAATATAAGGCTTGTTATCGCAACTGCTTTTGTAATTTCATCCAGATCTAATCGGTCTATTTCTTCCCGTATGCCATCCAGTTTCATGGTGTTTTTTTTCTGCCAGGGTTTTTTTAATCCATCGCCGTTATTGGATTCTTTATGAACACCATCTCCGCCGTAATGTTCTGTAAACCATCCGTTAACAGGAGGCAATGCGTTCAGATGGTCAATTAACGGCTGATAACTTTTTTTTGATTGTGTATTCAATAAAAAGGCGGTGTTAAATATTTTTGAATAAGGGGCCATATCATTGGCGAACACGGTATAGCCGCATTTTGCATAAGCCTGGCTAACTCTGGTAGAACCTGAAAACCCGTCAAATACCGATGCCCTGCTTGAATCGCTGCATATACTTTTGGACATAGATAAGATATAAGGCAATAATTTCAATTTTGAACCAGTATATTTTATTGCCTGTGTTTGTGGTGTATCAATAATTAAATCATCAAAAAGAGTATCTGGCACAGCTTTTCCTTAAATTAAAATATGCTTTTTTTGTTCGTCAATATCACGCACAAGACCAACTAGTGCATCTCGATGACCTTTGTCTGTTGATACAAGCGCATGCGAAAATAATTTTACCAAAATTTTATTATCAGAATAGTCTATCCAACCGTTGGTTGCAGAATTAAAGTATATTGTTGCATTCTTTGTATTTGTCCACAATCCACGTTGCAACGCATTTGCAGACGCATCTCCATATCTTACTTCACAGATGTAATTATTATCTTTATCAAAAAAACGGTATGTAGGATGTACTCTTCCTTTCCCAGTACTTTCTAAAATAATTTTTGCGGTTGATTCCCTCGCCAATATGAAGTCAAAAACCATTATGTTGCATTTTTTATTCTTTTCATCATATATAAGCGGCAGCACATTAATATTCCCGAATTCTGAAAATTCTGAAGCATTAAGTATTTTCTTAATTGTTTTTTTATCTTTGATGATATCATTTTTGAATGAACGCAAAAATGGGAAAAGAATTGTGTTTTTATCTGTTGATAATTGTAGAGGTCCATTACCATAAGCCTTTAGGCTTATAGTGAAGTCAACTTTTGCTATCTCATTTATTATTCGTATATCTTCTTCATGTTTTTTTGCACGATATAATTCTTTTCCAACATGTATTGATTTGAAGTCATACATAAATTGGTTTACAAATTCAGATATACCAATTTCAGCAAGATCGCCATGTGTCTTGTTTCCAATCAAGCGCATGGTAAAAATATTGCTTAATGTTGTTTTAATTAAATGCGGATTTTTAATAATTAGGTGTTTGAACCTTATTACAAAATCGTTAAATGCTTCTTGTTTGGTCATTTCCGTTCCTTAAACATAATGATTTTATACTATAAAAACAGAAAAGATGCAAGGAGAGGGAAGCCAGTATAGAATTAGGAAGATGTCCACAAAGTTCTGGCTTGCCCACCTCCTCTTGTGCTGGGTTTGTACGAATAAAATAATTGTGAGGCAAATTAACCATATCAAGTATGGAATTCTTCATTCTATCCTCACCAGTTCACCGCTGGATCGGCCGAAAATTTCCGGCTCGTACATACATTCGGCGGAAGAGGGCGGCGTGGGATAAATGCCGGGCATTACGGCGCGGAAACGGAATTCCACTTGCTGTTTGCCTGCGTTGAAAAAATCCCAGTGGAAACGGACCTCATCGTCCATAATGAATCGTACCGGCAGCGGTTCGTAGTAATGGTAATCCCGGTAATCCCACGCTGATTCTTGTTCCATCGTTGTGGAGCTGGTCACAAAGACCGCATCGACAATTTCGGCGCCGGAAGGAACGGGCGTGCGGAGGGCCACATGGGTACGATCGCGGAAACTGGAAATGGTAATGCGCCGGGTGTACGTTTTGCCGGGCCGGAGTCTGCCGTCCTTAACCACTGTGCCGTCAGAATCAAACGTTTCGGCAAAAATGCCAATGCCTTCATCGCGCGCGCCGGCAAGTTCCACGGGAATGCCGTAGCGGAGACTTGCCGTGTAATAGAGTCTGGGTCCGGCGCTGTTAATGAACGGCGAACGCTCAATACGCAGCGGCAGCAGGGTGTCGCGGGGAATGGTATTAATGGGCGTATTGGAAAAAGATCCGTTATACGATACCGGAGCGCCGCCGTAGTTTTTAAATTCCGTATTGAGCAGAGGCGTTCCGCCAAGGCTGACATTGGCAGTTATGCCGGATTCAAAGCCGGCGCTGTTCCATTCCGCCGATTCTGAATCGCCTAACATTCCAAAGGCAAGTACTGCCCAGAATGAAGAAGCGGTATTGTTCCACACACCCTGACGCTGCCGTTCGATCAATGAATTGGCAAGGCGGGTAACCATATCATCTCCGGGACTGAGTGCATGGAAAAGCATTAACGCCAGAGCATAACGGTCGGAATCGTAACCCCAGAAATTGCCTTGCCGTTCATAAGTGTCAGTTAAATCAAGGCTTCTGGTTCCGGGCCGGATAAAACGGCGGACGCGATCTCTGGTAGATGCGGCTAGATCCCGTTGTCCCAGTTCCAGCGCGGCAAGACCGGCAAATGCCCAGCCGGAAATGCCCAGCTCATCTCCCTGTCTTAAAAAGGCGCTTATCTCTGAACCTATTCTTTCGGCATACATGGTTCTGACCCATAACGAATAACCCTTGATGAAAGGATCTTTGGTATCGGCTGCGGCGGCAGTGATCCATGAAATGAGCCGCCGCGTATCCAGAGTATTTGGAATTTTCATGCCTTTGGATTTTGCCAATGCCGCAATATGGGCAACCCGCAAACTGACAAAAATATCACTGCGCGATCCGCCCGGCCAATAGGGGAAGGAACCATCGCCCAGTTGTGATCTGACTATTTCTTCCAGTTCCTCTTCAACCATTTTTTTCGGATTCCATGCGCCGGAGCCTTTGAGCGGACTGTCAAGATTAAACGAATCGAGATGATCTCCAAAGGCAACAAGTGACAGTAAGTGGGCAGTACGCTGTTCAATACAACCGTAGGGATAATCCAAAAGATAACGTACGGTTTCCTTGAGCGTTGCCAGCCTTGATGCGGAAAGTGTGACGGCAACATTGCCCGTTCCTTCGGGAACCAGCGACGGCAGAATCATTCCTTCTTCAATAAAACTGTCTCCCGTTCCCAAGTTACCGATGGTGGTTACCGTTTCGGTCAGGCTGGGTCTGTCAACAAGCAATGTTCTGATGATCCGTTCGTTTACCTGCGGTGAACGGAGGGTAAAGGTAAGCTGCGCCTCGCCAACGCCCAAAGCGGCAACCGTGAATCTGACTTCCGCCGATGCGCCGGGCAGTATTTTTACGGTTTTGGAATGTTCGCCGTCAACTTCGATGACGGTGTCCCAAAGGTTCTCTGTAGTTGTGTCAGCAGATGTCGCAAGCGAAACATGCGCTTCTACCGGTTCTCTTTCAAGATTGGTGAGTATCAGCGAAACCGTTCCGGTGTCCCGCCAGCGGAGTTTGCGGGGCAACGCGGCAACCGCAGTCAGCGGCGCGCTGACTCTTACATCTTGTTCTGTAATGCCAAAGTAGTGTTGCCCTATCGCAAGCGCAGTACAGCGGAAAGTGGTCAGCGAGTCGGGTAATGTAAATTGTACGGTTGCTATTCCGTCAGGCCCGGTTACCAAATACGGTTCGAAAACCGCTGTTGCACGAAAATCCTTGCGCTCATCAAGTCTGGTATCAGCTCTGGCGGAATCTTCCGATTTTTCACCGTCACTGTCGCCGCCGTACAGATCGGAAAGAGAGTAGGTTACCGGATCAATCAATAAAGAACGGCTGTCCGCACCGCGGACTCCCAGGGGGAAATGCTGCGGGTCATAAAAAAAGGCAGCCGGATTTGGCACACGGTAATTGATAAGATCGAGTACTCCCCGATCAACGGCCATAAAACTGACTTCGGTATTGGGAGCAGGTTTGCCGTTTAATAGCACTTTTATTTTTACTTCGGCTTCTTCCGCCGGACGATATGTATTTTTGCCGCTTTCAATTTCAATCTGATACTGACGGCTGGCATGATCAACATAAATCGGCGTAACGCCAAAAACGCCCTTTGGTTTGTCAATATCAGGCTCGTAGTAGCTGTTTTGCGGCGGACCTGAGCGCACGGTGTATGAGGAAAGCGCCGCATAGACAACGGGTAAGTATGTTTCTTTGATGGGAATGTCAATGGTCAGGGCGGAGCCTTCCAGTTCAATAATCTGCTGCGAGATTATTCCTTCGCGTTCGATGGTAAAAAGATATTTGCCTTTTTCCAGCGGGGTTCGTACCAGAATTTTTGCCGTTTCTCCCGGCGCGTAGCTTTGACGGTCGGGGGTAAGGGTAATTGCATCAATGTCATCAGAACCCCAGTTTACCCAGCCGGCGCCGCTTACATAAAAACGGAATCGTGTTGCAGCAATTCGCTGCTTGTGATCGCTGCTTTGCAGCCGTATTTCCCACAGGCCGCTTTTGTCCGGCGTAAAATGAAACAGGCCTGATGCGGCGCCTGTGGCGTTGTTGGTTCTTACATTTTTTTGTTCAACAATTTCTTCAACCCGTTCCCACACCAAATTTACCCTGCCGCCGACTCCTGCCTGCCGGGCCTGTTTCCATTCGTGGCGTACAAGCTGCATTGAAAGTTCGCTGCCTATGGCGCCGCCGCCGCCCGGACTAAACTGTTCCCCTTCCGGTGAAACCAGCGCCCAGCTTAATGTTGCAACTTGCCCTGCGTTCAGGAAAAACGCCGAAGGGCCCTCGGTTCGTGTCCTTCCCGGATCAATGCGTGCAGCAATATAAAATGAAGCGGGATGTACCAGAACGGCGGCGCGGCTTGCTATTTCCTGCCGGGCTGCATCCTGTACCGCAGCTTCAAGCCGGTAACGGTAAACCGCGCCCATAATGCCGTCGCTGAGGGTATTCGTGCTGATGGCAGCCTTGCCGTCCGGGCCAAGCGTGCCTTCTCCATTGCCTACAAAACTGCGTTCATCGCCGGACTCCGGTCCAAAATGCCAGTTACGCCAAACGCCTTCGCTGCCGCCGGGAATAACAAACGCAGGTTCCCGTGTTACATACCATGTATAGGGTGCGCCGGAAAGGCCGCCGCCGGCAAGCCATGAAGCGGAAAGCGAAGCGGTCATTTTTTCTCCCTGATAGACCGTAATATCGGGGAACTGCAGCGAAGATTCAAAACGAAGCCGCTCAAAATTGGCAACAGTAAATGAAATAACGGCCTCTATTTCCCGTTCGTTGCCGGTATTGTTCTGACGTGCTCGGCGATAGCTGATTTGGTAGTAGCCGGGTTCAATATTGGCAGGCAGTTCGAACGAACCGAAAGATCCGCCGTTTGCCGTGGTTGTTCCCCGCAATGAGGCGATAACCGGCGCCTGATATGCCCCGCTGCTCACCTCGATCCGGTACGGCCCTTGATATGCGGTATACTGTCCCAGCCGTAAAATCCGGTCGATGCCCCGGAAGCTCACCGTTTCGCCGGGCCGGTACAGCCCGCGATCGGTAAAGAGAAATGTTACCGGGCGTTCCCGTTCAACCATAAAAGGACTGGTGCTTGTCCAGATACCAAAACGCCACAGATTGTGGCTGTCATTGGGAATAAATTCCGCCTGATCATGGGTATTACGGTCGCTCACCCTGATACGAAGTCCCTTGTTAAAACTTTCGGAGTTCCAGTAATGGCTATACGGTTCGGTAAAACGGGAAACGAAATTGCCATTGAGAAATTCAAACACGGCCAGCCCCTGCGCATCGGTTTTCCCGCTGAGCATGATTTTTTCGCCTTCCAGCAGTTCAACATCAATATTTGCCGCAGCTGTCCCGTCCGAAAGACGGGTAGCCCATACCAGCACCGTATTATACGCATAACGCACCGTTATACCGATATCGGTAACCTGCACGGTAAGCCACGTTTCGCCCGAATCGATTCTTTCCGGCTGCCATGTCGATCTGGTTCTGTATTCCCAGCGCAGGGCAACGCTTCCTTTTCCGCCGGCATTGAGGTGCGGAGCAAGGTCTTCGATGTAATGCCGTCTGGCGCTTGATACCGGAACCGATGCGGCATTGGTAAAATTGCGCGTGGGAAGCGGTTCGTATGGTCCCTTTGCCGCAACCGCCAGTTTTCGCAGCGCCACCGGATTCTGCGCTTCCCAGGCGATTTGGGGGGGGAAACTTGCTTCCAGCATACGCGGACCCCAGTTGCGGATATGCACATAACTGCTGGCTTCGCCGGTATTAACTTCAATCTGCTCCGCTTTGCCTAAAGTACGGCCATGCAGGTCTTTCAATCCTGCCGTAATGCGTACCGTATATTTTTTTTGATATTCCAGCGGCAGGCCGCCAATGACCACGGTAGAACCGTACACCTCAATATTTTCTTTTTTAAGCGCGGGAAATCCATCAATCGAAATAAATCGTTCTGCGCCATTAGGTTCTACATCCTGATTAAAAGAAAGGCGGACAGGAATGGCATCGCCTATTTCGCTGCGGGGTCTTGAATAACCGTGTGTTGATGCATTATCAAAACGGAATGGCAGCAATGTATGATATGTCCAGGTTCTCTCTTCTTTTGCGCCAAGCCAACCCGGCTCGGAACGGGCGCCTGCTTTCAGCGCCATTTCCACGCCGGTATTAAGAGGCAGTTTTTCGTTTATGCTGAGTAAAACGCCCTGCTCTTTCCGGTAACGCCGTTCGTCAATGCCGGGCAGCCGCTCAAGAGTAAAAGGCCAGATTTTACCGGCAGCCCGTACTTCGAGCCATTGGGCAATTTCGTCAAGGTTAACCGGATACGAAAAAATCATTTGTATATATTTTGCGTCTTCGGGATGCACATTACCGCTCCACACCCAACGGTCGCCTTCGCCTAATTGCCATTCCAAAATGGAGAGTCGTTCGGTCTCAAAACTGAACGAGCGTTCACCTTCCAGTTTTTTTCCGCCCAGCGATGTAATCCGATCCGAAACCGTAATCGTATAACGCTGCTGGGGCAGGCTGTCCGCGTCAGGCTCAAAGGAAAGCAGCCTTGAACCATACCAGCGGTATATTCCGCTCAGGGGTGGTTCAATGGTAAAGAGTCCTGTTCCTTCCCGAATCGGTTCGCCAAGCCGTGCCAGGGGGATAACCGGCTGGGAAAAAATCACATACATTGAAGGTCTGGTAATTTCGCTGGGCAATGAATCCTGAGGGCCATAATCCACCACGATAAAGGGATCATCACTTTCCTGAATGACATGGGCATCGCTGCCGGACGTGCCTTTATTGATCGCCGGTTCATAGTAGGCGATACGATAATGGGCAAGGTTTGCAATTGGCCGCCCCTGTTCTACAAAGGAACCGGAAAAAGCGGTAATTGATGCGCTTCGATCGGTTCTTTTGGTACAGGAACTTATACCGCACAAAACTACGGCAAGAAAGAAAATGGTTACAAAGCGAATGATGGTTTTCATAGTATAACTATAGCCAAATTTACCGATATTTGCTATAAGTATACTATATGCCGTTTGCAACTATGTCGAAATGGGTTATTTTTCTCTGTATGGTTACTCTGCTGGCGGCCTGTAAATCGCCCCCTCCTCCGCAAGATATTCCGGCAGAGCCGGAGCCTGAACCTATCGAATTTCAGGATCCTCAATTTACCATTACTGCTATTGCCATTTTACAGGAAGACCTCATTAATACCCGCTTTAGGGTAAAACTTACCATTGATAATCCCAATATATTTCCGATAACGATTGTTTCTTTCAGCTATGAACTCTACGGCGATGGCCGTTTCTGGGCCGGTGGCAGAGATACCAAGTCTCTGTTGGTTCCGGCCGGGGATTCACTGAAAACCAGCCTTGATTTCGAAATGAATTTTATTAACATGAAGCGCCAGCTTCTGGACGATATAATCGCCATGCGGCAGGTGCGCTACCGTTTCACCGGTAATGTGGAAGTGGACACCGGCATGGCGCACATCCCTCCATTTAATGTACATTTTGAGCTTTCCGGCGTTTCAGATGTAGAAAAATAAATACTCACTTTTCTTTTGTAATCACTTCCCATTGGGTGACAAGCATTCCTGCAAGCATTAGGAAAAAACCAAACAATGTCCATGAGCCGATTTTTTCTGAGAGCAGCAGTGCGCCGCCAAGGGCGGCAAAGCAGCCTTCAAAGCAGAGTATGATTGTTGCGTGGGCGGGAGGCGCGTCTCGCTGGGCGACTACTTGCAGGGTGTAGGCAATTCCCACGGAAACAAGGCCGCCATAGAGAATGGGAATTAAACCTGCAACGGGAAACATAACAGTATGCGACGCAATGCCTGAGAGCAGGGACGGGAAGGGCAGCCATGCAAAGGTTCCCATTTCCAGCAGGGCGGGGTTGATGTGCGCCGTAAAAGCGGGGACAAACGGCTCCACCACAAAAGCGCCAATAAGCGCAAAAATACCGCATACGGCAAACTGCCCTGATGATAATACTATTGGATCAATGTCCTGTACCAGACGGTCTATCAGCAGGACATGGCAGGCCCAGAATATGGCGCTTATCATTGTCAGAATATCGCCGGGATTTACCGCAACGGCGCTTCCGCCGGCGATACAGAGAAAGTACAAACCAATCACGGTAAATACCGAACCAAGCCAGGTTGCGGGGCCGGTTTTTCTGCCCAGAAAAATGCCAAAGATGGGGGTTAGTACCACATACAGCCCGGTAATAAAACCGGCGTTGCCCGCTGTAGTAAACATAATACCGAATTGCTGCAGCATAACGGCGACAAAAAGACACCCGCCGATACCTAACGAATATACACAGATTTTTTTTAGAGAGCTGCCTGCATTGGCAGCAACGTGCTTGCCGGCTTTTCGCCGTATCAGAATCAATGGCAGCAGGGAAAGGCTTCCCAGAATAAAGCGGATGCCGTTAAAAGCGAAGGGCCCCACATACTCCATGCCGGAACGCTGGGCTACAAAACCAAAGCCCCAGATTCCGGCAGTAAGTAAGAGAAGTATGTCCGCTCGTAGAGCGCGTTTATTCATTCTTCATGGATAATGGCTTCTTTGAAACCGGCAACTCCCAGTTTATCAACCGCTGATGCTACATCGTTTCCGCGTATTCCTGCAACCACCACACGGAAGAATTCCCCATGCCGTTCATAGCTTGGTTCAAGACCGGCTTCCTTTAGCCTGGTATAGGCGTCAACCGCATTGCGGGCAACTTTATAGGAGCCAACCTGAAGTTTGTACACCTTGCCCGCCTGTGGAGTAATGGCAGGAATGAGCCGCACTCCCGATCGCGATTGCAAAACCGGCGGCAGCAAGTCTAATGATGGCGGAAGGGAAGCTGCCGGCTGCGGTGTTTCAATAAAAGATTCCGGAATAGGCGGCTGCTGGGTGGTGAATATGTTGACAATTATCGGTTGTTGAGAGGGAGCCTGAACAGGTTCCACCGGCGCTGCAATTACCGGTTCCGGCAGAGGAGCCGGCGGCGGCGGAACAAAAACCGGCGGCGGAGCCGGCGGCTGAACCGGAACTGGCGCAAAAACCGGCGGCTGAGCCGGCGGTGGAGTAAAGGCTGGCGGCGGCGGAGCCGGCGGCTGCACTGGAGCTTGGGTAAAAGCTGGCGGGTGAGCCGGGGCTTGCGTAAAAGCTGGCGGCGGAGCCGGTGGGTGAGCCGGGGTTTGGGTAAAAACCGGCGGCGGAGCCGGCGGGTGAGCCGGCGACTGAGCCGGGGCTTGCGTAAAAGCCGGTGTTTCCGGGGTCTGCGGGCGGTTGGATTGCAGCACCTCAACAATAACCGGCGCAGTACCGGTCATAATCATGTCAAGATGTTCGGCAGCCGCCCTGGAAACATCGATAATCCGCGACGCGACAAAAGGCCCGCGATCGTTTATCCTGAGGGTAATTTGACGGTTATTATGCTTATTGGTAACGAGCACAAATGTCCCAAAAGGCAATGTTGGATGAGCAGCCGTAAACTGAGTTGAGTTGAAAATCTCCCCCGAAGCTGTCGGCCTACCGTCAAATTCAGGTCCATACCAGGACGCGATCCCTTCTTGCCTGAAAGCCTCTCCCTGTTGGGCAATGGCATACTGCGGTATGCAAAAGGCGGCAATACAAAGAGTTAATACAAAAGTGCAAATTCGTCTCATAGTATTTTATCGGCATTTTTTACTTGAATTTTACCCTAAACATATGTATAGTTATTTTATGGAGTTTGATGAAAAGTTTATGATGCTCGCCGGAGCGGCAAAATACGATGCTTCGTGCGCTTCATCGGGCAGCGATGGCGGCGCACGCGTACCTGCCGGAGTTTGCCATAGCTGGACCGAAGACGGGCGCTGTGTCAGCCTCCTTAAGGTGTTGTTTTCCAATGTGTGCCGCTACGACTGCGCCTACTGCGCAAACCGCGCTTCGGCGGATATTCCCAGAAGCAGTTTTACCGTGCAGGAGCTGGTTAGTATAACCTGCGAATTTTACCGGCGCAACTATATTGAAGGGTTGTTTCTGTCATCGGGGATATTTGCCGATCCCGATATAGTAATGGAAAAACTCATTGAAACTGCCCGGACACTCCGTACCGAAGCCGGTTATGGCGGCTATATTCACTTAAAAATAATCCCCGGTACGGGTGAACGGCTCATCCGCGAGGCTGGCCTCTGGGCAGACCGGCTCAGCGTGAACATTGAACTGCCCACGGATAAAAGCCTGCAAAACCTTGCTCCGGAAAAATCCGGCAAAGCAATTTTGGGGGCAATGGGCGATTTTTCCGGTTTAAGCGGCGAATTTGAGGAAGCCCGCCGAAAAACCCGTTTTTTGCCCCATAGTTCGGTGAAAAGTTTGGTTCCGGCCTTTGCCCCGGCAGGCCAGAGTACCCAGCTTATCGTAGGGGCCAGCGCGGAAGATGATCGCCAGATTATCAATCTTTCAAGCTCACTGTACCGGAAATTTTCCCTGCGGCGGGTATACTATTCCGCTTTTATCGGCGTTACCAAAGATGCGCGCCTGCCGGATATTTCCGGCCCGCCTCTGGTACGCGAACACCGTCTGTACCAGGCGGACTGGCTGTTGCGTTTCTACCATTTTAGCGCCGCCGAAATTCTCAGTGAACACGAGCCGTTTCTTGATCCTCATATTGATCCCAAAACCGCCTGGGCTTTACGGAATCTTGATTTCTTTCCTATTGAGATAAACCGCGCCGATTATGAAACCCTGCTCCGTGTTCCGGGCATTGGCGCAAAAACCGCCCGCCGCATCCTTGAAACCCGCCGTTCCCGCAGCCTGAGCTTTGACAGCCTGCGCCGCCTTGGCGCGGTACTCAAGCGGGCGCGTTATTTCATCAGTTGCAACGGTTCTTCCATTGAGCAGCCCGATAACCCCCAGCGCATCCGCCGCCTGCTTGCCAATACGGACGGGGCGGGCCTTCAGCTCCCCCTTTTTGAGTTTTAGGGTCATTGTTTCTGTAAAAAAACCGTTTTATGTATGAGCATTCGGTTAATCTCCTTGTTATCTATTGGAATTTCTGTTATTTATTCAGATATAACCTGCGGGACATAGAATCCCGGACAGGATAAACTGTAAAAGGAAAATGTAAGGAGAAAAACATGAAGAAGAGTATTATTGGATTGACCGCAGCGGTGCTGTTGTCTATGACTGGAAACCTGTGGGCACAGAATGTACCCAGCGGAATTTTAGAATCGCCCCAAAGCGCTGCTACTCAGGGCAGATACCGGAGTACGGCGGATAACTTTATCAGAACGGACACCTATGGCGATGTAAGATTTAACACTTTTTTTGCGTACACGTCGTTTGCCGCCAGCAACAGGGCGGCGCTTGGTTTTGCCACCAAAGCGGGCGACACCTACCTTGCCGCGTACTACGGCGGTAATTTCTGGACTGGCGTACAGCCCTGGAATTACACGGAACATAATCATTTTTTCAACGGCAAGAACACAAACTTCCAGACTTATGATGCGCTTCCCGCTTATACCAATGATAATACCACTACCGATAATCGAGTGGCAATTTTATTCGGTATTACAGACGCGGACGCGAAGCCGCATATGGGCCTCCGGTTTTCATATGCCTCAACCCATCAATCGTTCAAAGCAAAGGATGATATTGCGGTAATGACCACTCCGGCCAATCCTGGAGATCCAGGTGCTCTTCCCGATCCTATTCCTCCTACCTCCGCTGTGTATGCTTATTACAAAAATTACCGGACCGATTTTGGATATATCTCCCCCCAGGTCGAATGGGCAATGGCCAAAGATCTTACCGAGAAAAAAGGTGTACGGCCCAAGGTTGGTCTTACCCTGAATTTTGTGAGGGATTATACTAGTCGTGAACAGTATGATGCCGCCGATGGTACAACTATTGGCGAACAAATCAGCAAATCAAACAATTTCTTTTTGCCGCACCTGGTTATCAATCCCGGCGGTTATCATGTGTATAACGAAAACGGTTTCCGGGCAACCGTTGATCTTGACTATGAACTGAGCCTGCGGATGTACAACAATGAATATAGTTATCTCGATAGTGGCAAGTGGAAGACTGATAAAATCAAGGGTCTGAACAATAGCGGTGCTTATTCCGAAGATAGCTGGGTCAGAAACCTGATTATTCCCTCAATTGCCGGTCAATGGAGCGGCGATGCGTTTGCGTTCCGGTTCAAACTGAACCTGCCGGTCGAATTAACCAATATCGAAAAAACTCCTTTTGTGTATAATGCTGCCACCAGGAAGCTGGAACAAACCGGCGATTACACAAAAACCGGCGCTTTTATGCTCGACCCCAACCTCCGGCTTGCCATGCAGTGGAGAGCCGTTCCCAGCAAGCTGACTATCAATGCCGGCGCGCGGCTCAATTTTGCCAACTTGACCCTGTCCACCACCGAAGGTGAAACATTTGCGGCGGGTAAAAGCGTTGCCCATACTTCCTTCAAAAGAACCAATAACAACTTTGGAAGAGCTGGCGCTAACGCAGCCACTGCGGGTACGAGCGGTGATAGAACTACCGGTAACAATTTAACTCTTGGTACTACTTTCATGCCCTCAAGCAACCTGACTTTTGAAGCCAATTGCGGCATTGGTACCAATAACAACGTTAACGTGTTTAGTGACACTGGCATATTCAGCTTTGGCAGTGTCTTGGTTTCATTGAGATTCTAAAAAAGAAAGAGTTTACCTCCTCAGACTTTTTGGGCTGGCCTTGTTGGTCAGCCTTTTTTTGTTAAGGATGCATTGTTTCCAGAAGCGCGGATGCCTTGTCGTATTCGCCCAGCAATAGAGCATCGGCTATTTTGCTAACGGTTGCATAGGTATCTTCTGTCTGTGTTAATTGCTGTAAACAGGTAATACTCCGGTACATGGCGCCGGCGTCCAAAGCGGCAATGGCGTTTTTCAATGCGAGAAGGTTTGATTCGTATGCTTCCCTATCAAAATTGGTATGGAGTTTAATCGTATGCAGGGCCTTATCTATATCGGCAAGCAAACATTGCAGGGTATCTACAAATGGGGTATTATGCGTATTGATATAGGCTGCATCCTTGCGTTTTCCCGCTATTTCCAGGTCTTTTGCGGTTTCGGACAGTTCTTCGGCCCCTATAATAGCGGCGGCTCCTTTCAGGCCGTGAATATAGGTTGTGTACAAAGGCAGATTGCCGGATTCAAGGCACTGCTCAATGATATCGATTTTTTCATGTGTGTCAAAATGGAATGTAGTAAGCACCCCAATGTATTGTGTTATACTTCCGCCTGTTCTTGCAATGCCTTTTGTAATGTCTATTCCCTGTATCGCGGGGAGATATATGCCATTGTCTGTTTTGTTTTTTAAGGTTCCGTCTTCCTGTACGCTTACAGAAAGCCATTTTTCAATAATCGCATACATTATGGCTACATCAATCGGTTTTGGCAAAAAGTCATTAAAGCCATTTTCCAAAAACATCTCTCTGGAGCCTGCATGGGTATTGGCCGTTAATGCGACAATAGGTACATTTTTATAATAGGGATCGCTGTCATCCAGCGCCCTAATGGCCTGCACCGCTTCAATGCCGTTCATTCCCGGCATTATGTGATCCATGAATACCAAATCATGATGTTCGGCTTGTATCGCTTTAATCGCTGCCTCGCCGCTTTTGCACAAATCAACCTGTATATGATATGGCAGCAACAGGCCTTGCACCATTATTAAATTGGTCTGTATGTCATCTACAACAAGAATTTTCATATGGCTGCAAATGCATCTTCATACCTGATGAAAATTTCACCCACGAGCGGGTCGAAATGCCTGCCCAATCCGTCTTTGATGATTTCTATCGCTTCCTTATGGGTTAACACCTTTTTGTATGGGCGTTCATTGATCAGCGCATCGTATACATCAACAATCGCCATGAGCCTTCCCTGCAGCGGGATAGCTTCACCCTTGATTCCGTTCGGGTAGCCGCTTCCGTCCCATCTTTCGTGATGGCTGGCGATTAGTATTTTGGCATGTTTCAGGAATGTATTTTCCTTTGTGTTTTCTTCTATTCGCTCGACTATCTTCAGGCCGAACATGACATGTTTTTTCATTTCTTCAAATTCGTCGTCAAGCAATTTGCCTGGTTTCAGTAATATACTGTCCCTTATCGCTATTTTTCCTACGTCATGAAGCTGGGAGGACATGACAAAAAAATTAATATCCCACGATGTAATTTCTTTTTTATATACGTCGTTTTTCAGCAGGAAATTTACCAATAGTCTTAAATAATTCTGCGTCCGTTCAATGTGCCTGCCGGTCATGTCATCGCGGCATTCTACAAATTCCGCCAGCGCATTCAGAATGGCATTCTGAAGATCATACACGGTTTGCGTTTTTTCGACGACTATGCCTTCCAAATTGCTGGTGTACCGTTTCAGTTCCCGCCGCTGTTCTTCCAGAAGCAAATGCAGCGAAATGCGTTTCAGAAGCAGGTCCCGCGAAAAAGGCTTGAACAGGTAATCAACCGCGCCTAAATCCAGACCTATTATTTCACTTTCAGGATTTATCAATACGCTTAAGAAAATAACCGGAATATCCGCCGTGGCCTTTGACCTTTTCAGGATTTTGATAACTTCATACCCGTTCATTTCCGGCATATCGACATCCAGCAGTATCAAATCAGGCGTTAATTTTTGCAGAAGTAAAAATAGTTTTTCACCAGAGGAGACGGTAAAAACATCATAGCTGTCGATAAGCGCGTTTCTTGCAACCGTTAAGTTAGTTCTGTCGTCATCTACCATGATGATTCTTTTACGATTGTTTTCCATATGCCCTTATTATACCATTTTTTGGATTATTTTTCAATTTTGTTTATACAGCAGAAAACGGCAAATTTTCAAAAAAACGTGTTTTGTTATGAGAAGTTATCATAAAAACAGGGTTATTACCGAAGGAGGCTTGTTCGGGAACCTGAAATGGGAGAAAAGCCCCAATGGTTCCCGAACAGATAGTTGTTATTTTGGTTTTTTGGGAATCGCTTTGGTTTTTTCCGGCTCTTTTGGCAGTCCGCCAAGGTGAGGATCGACTCCAGCATGTACATCGGTGTACTTTATTGCCAGGGCAGTGCCGGTGTAGTTAAAGGTTCTAACCCAACCGGTAAGCCAGTCAAAAGCACCCCTTCTGTAGTCGGAATTCATGTCGATTCTCACATTGATAATATCATCCGCTTCCAGCTTGGCTGCTTCTTGCATAAGATCAGCGTATATGATCTTTGCACCCCTCACGTTTTTGACAAAACCAAAGGGGCTGGAATGGTGTATTTCTGTAGACTGAACCGTCACAATACCCAGAGTGATGAAATCCTTGACTACGAGCGTTACGTTGTCCGAAACGCCTGCAACATTGGCAGTATAATTGGTAGTCGTACAGGAAACCAGCGCAAACGCGACCAAAATCATAAAAAACAGCTTTTTCATAGATATTCCTTCTCTAAATACAATTATATTTCATTGTTTCAGTATTTGTCAAGGCTTTTTTGCGGGTTTTATTTTGCGCAGTTCCGCAATGGTCTTGACTAAATCCTTGTCCTTGCCGATTTCTCCAACGGAGGCGGGAAGGCGGTAAGTCCAGTTAAATTCGTTGTTGGTTCCCGGCACGTTAACCCGCTCGGAGGCCGGGTCTTCCGCATACCATTTATTCGAAAGATGCAGCAGATCCTGAATCTGGAACACGCGGAAACGGGAACGGGCGGATGTAATTTTGGTAAGCGCTACTTTTGCCGTTCCGGGGTTGTACATTCTGGGCAGAGAGGGGTACCCTATAAAGCCGGAAAACTGCTCCTGATCGGCTTCGCGTTCCCACCATTCGCGGACGGTGGAGCTGTCGTGCACCGCAGGGGTACATACCGAAAGTTCCGGGTATTCCTCGAAGGGAATATAGGGCTGCCTGTCTTCGTCCCAGCGGCGGTGCCAACGCACTACCCGCAGACCCAGAATTTTGAGTTTTGCCAGTACTTTGGGCACACAGGCCGGTACAGCCCCCAAATCTTCCGCGCAGGGCAGCATGGACGATGATTCCACCAGTATCGAAAGGAGTTTCTTCCCCTGGGCTTCCCATATTTTTTCCGATTTTGCCATTCGTTTTTGCAGCAGTTCTTCCAGGCTTTTCTTTTCACTGGCGGAAAGGGAATTATACGCGCGGGAATTACGGTAGTACCACAAGGGAGAATATTTTCCCTTTTCATACTCAATAAAAATCCGGTTGCGCCATGTCTGGAATAAACACGAACGAACAGATGGATGCAGTTTCAGGGCGTCAATGTCTTTTTCGCCCTTTATTTTCTTTTTGAATGTCCATAGTTCTTCATTGCCGACGCGGTCAAGCGCTTTGGTGAACACTTTTTTCGCCGCTGCGGCAATATCGGCCTCGTTTAGCGGGGCACCCCAGTTGTTTCTGAGCGCATCCCACAATTCGCCGGTGTGAACATGGGGCTGCGACAACCAGCGGATGCGGCCTTTGTCGTATCCCAGTTTCCGCAAATCGGCATTGGTAACCGGCGTGTACGGGATATAACGGCCCAATATGGCGGAATAATCGCTGCGGGAGGAAGCCCAGATTCGGAAAAAGCCCAATACATGATCGATGCGATACGCCTGGTAATATTTACCTGCCACGGCAAGCCTTAGTTTCCACCATGCATAATGGTCTTTTTCCTGAGCATCCCAGTCGTACAGCGGGAAGCCCCAGTTTTGGCCTTCGGGACTGTACATATCGGGCGGCGCTCCTGCGGAAAGTTCCTGGTTGAAAATGGCAGGGTGGGCCCATACGTCGCAGCTGTCATCGTTCATCAGGATGGGTAAATCGCCTTCCAGTATTATTCCTGCATCGGTAACGGCTTTTGCCGCCGCGCTAAACTGCTTGTCAAGCGCTTCCTGCAGCCATGCCCAAAAGAGGTGTTCTCCCCGGTATTTGGGGTCTTTCCATAATGCGGCTATATCTTCCGGTGTAACGTTGCGATGTTCCGGCCATTCCTGCCAGCTTTTTCCCGCATTGGCTTCTTTCAGCCGGCGGTACACCGCATAGTGCGTAACCCAGGAATTCTGCTCGATCCATGTGCCCAGGCTGCCCCCGGCATTTGCTTTTTTGGCGATGTCCGATTCATGCGCCGTATAAATTTCTTTCAGGAGCTCCATTTTGGCCCGCAATATTTCCTGGTACGGAAACCGTGTTTCCCCTCCAAATTGCTTGTTTATGGCCGCTATTTTACTCTTGAAATTTGCCGCTTCCGGCAGATCATCAATCCTGAGATACAAGGGGTGCAGGGCAAAAGCGGTCAGGCTGAAATACGGCGAACTTTCGTATCCGGTATCATTGACCGGCAGCAATTGGATAAGGCCGATCTTCATTTTTTTGCACAAAAGGGCAAATTCGGCAAGATCGGGAAATTCTCCGACGGCACTGGGTTTACTTCCCCGTAATGCCCCGATTGGTACAACCGTACCGAGCAAACGCGTTTTTATCATGACGTGCCCTCCTTAGTTATCTAATTATAGTACAAATTGGGCTTTCTGGCAACGAAAAAGTGAATTTTAGACCCCAATCAGCATCCGCACGGCCTCTATGGCTGTTTTAATGGCGGCGTCGGTGTCGTGGCAATGGGGGTTGCTCATGCCGGCTTTTTCGCGTTCCTGGTTCCACACGACGTTGAGTACGCAGCCGGCGCGGGCGCCAAGGATTTGGCTTACAATGTACAGGGTTGCGCTTTCCATTTCCGAGGCGAGGCAGCCGGCTTTGATCCATGCTTCCCATTTGTTGTTCAGTTCATAGCCGGCCGGCATACGGTCGGGGCTGTGTTGGCCGTAGAAGGAATCCTTGCATTGCACAATGCCGGTATGCCATTTTTGGCCCAGTTTTGCGGCGGCGGCTGCAAGGGCGTTGGTTATACTCAGATCGGCAACGGCAGGAAACTCGATGGGAACATACTCGCGAGTGGTTCCCTCCTGACGAATTGCGCCGGTCGCAATGACGACATCGCCGCCCATTACCGGCAGAGCCATGCCGCCGCAGGTACCCACTCTGATAAAATTGCGCACGCCTGTTTTGAACAGTTCCTCTACGGCGATGGCTGTTGAAGGGCCGCCCATGCCGGTGGAAATAACCATGACGGTCTTCTTCGCGCCTTCTTTAGAAGGCGTACCTTCCTTAGAAGGCAGTTCCCCCAGCCAGGTTGTATATTCGCGGTTTTGATGAAAAAAGCGAGGGTTGTCCAGATAAGCGGCAATTTTCTCCACACGCCCCGGATCTCCCGGAAGAATGGCGTATAACGCTCCGTGACTGTCATCAAAATCAATGTGATACTGTTTTTCCATTATGTGCTCCTTACATATCGTTGTACGCAGGGTTTGAACTGTTCCCGCAGCAGCGCTCGTGCAAAATGGTCCTGCCCGGCAGGGAGGTCTATGATTACCTGTTTGATTGCCGCATGATCCGCCTGTTCCAGCAAACGGGTGATGAGGGTTTTGCCCAGTCCCAGCCCGCGGTATTCAGGCTGTACTTCAAGGGTGCAAATACGCAGGGATGCATCGGTCCGAGCGGCGCTGATGTAGCCGGCAAATTCTCCGCCGGCAGTTTCCGCCACAATGCTCATATCGCCCGGGAAAACCCATGCGCCCATGCCAAAGTTCTCCTGCCCGCAGCCACGGTGCAGCGCTTCGGCCGGGGTTATGTCCTGCGCTGCGGCTGCGCGGAAATGAAAATCTTCCTGGGTTAGGCTTTCCGCGTCTTCCGGCTCTTCGCCGATAAGTTCCAGACCCCAGGATTCCCGCAGGCTATTGTACCAGGCAATGACCTCGCGCTTCATTTCGCGGTCTTTGTATTCAAACCAGAGTTTTTCAACTTCCGGGTATTGAGACAGTGTGTCCTTAAATGCGCGGAAAACCCCCCGGCCCCGATCAAGCGCGGCGGAAAGTTCTTCCCGAACCAATGCATTGCGAAGTCCGGCGGTAAAACGTTCCATTAATCTGAATCCGTTGGAAGGTCCCCAATCCGGCAGGGAGATATAGCGATCTTCGTCAGCATCGTCATCAAGTATTTCCCATTCCGTGTTGATAACAACCCCTTCCTGGGTATCCAGCAGAAAATCACCGCCTTGATCTTCCATAAAGAAAAGTATTTCGTCGATTAACGCGGAACTTAGTTCAAATTGCATATCTCACACCTCAACGTACACCGGGAATGGATCTTCGATTCAACAATTGATCATACATCCATGCATTACGCTGCGTCAAATAGTTTTTGACATAATCAACCTGCCCATCCCAGGTATGAATGGCAAGAACCGGCGGCGGCTGCGGCCAAAAATAGTGGTTATTCAAAATTTGCCAGCGTTCAAAATTCCTGAACGCTGCGGGCCGGATCAACTCACGAATAGTGTCGATGCTGTTAATCGTATATTGAATGTTTGTATTGTATAACTCCAGATAGCGCGTACGGAATGCTTCGTAGAAATTGTTCATTGCCATAAGGTTATTGAACCATGGCAACGGATTGCCTCCGCCTTCCTCCGGCCACCAGGCTACGTTGGAACCGGTTACAACCGACCAATTTTGGGGTACCCAATGGTTATCAGGATAATCGGTGTTGCCAAGCGCTAAATCAAAATCCCATAACGGACCCATTTTCAGTTTTTCGCCTGGTTTTTTATACATCCACACACTCAACTGCGGACCGTCAACATCCTTGGTCAATTCCTTTACCAAAAGGAAGTCGATAAACGAATCTATGTCGCACAGGTTTGTAAAAGTGGTGAAGTTACGGGATGTAATGGCGTTGTATGCGTTTGTTACATAATTTCTTATGTAATTAACCGCCTGATCATGCAGCGCTTCGGTCTCAAAACCAGCATCGCCTAACTGCGGGTATTTCAGGAAAAAATGATTGACGTGATTGGCGCCGTGACTGCTGTTCCAGCGGGTAATCGTAAAGTAGTCGCGGCCGCTTACCGAACCCGGATTCCGGTTGACCCAATCCAGCTCCAGTAAAAAACCAAGGTCTGTTACATTGCCGTGTTCGTCTCTGGTAAAGCTCTCAACATCTACCCGCGACGGGCCGCTTTCCTGATGATCATGCAGGCAATAGAGTCCATCGTAGCGTCCGTTAAAATATACTTCCGTGAAAATGGCATTTGATATATAATCCGGCGAAAGGCTTCTGCCAAGTAAAAGCGCCGCATAATTGCGTATGAAAGATTTATCGGCATAATTGGCGATTAATGCCCAGTTTCTGACCCTTTCGCGGCCAAAAAGGTTATTCCTGCTGACGCCTCTGATCCGGTATGGTTTTTTGGGCATACCCCAGGTTGAATTCCCCCTGCCGCGGATGGTCACTGCCCAATTATTGATAACATGGTGTTGTTGAGAATTTTGTATATTTATTGTTGCGTCAACATAATCCGAATTTTGATTACCGGCGATTTCAACGCCGCCTGCGGTATTAATTCGCATCACAAAAACCTCATCCGCAAAGGTCATGTAATTTCTGACGAACGCTTCCTCCGGCGTTAATACTATTTCTTCAAAAGGAAACCAGGCGCCGTTCGCGCTGGTTCTGGGCCGGAATTGAGTTACTTCTGCATTGGTGGTACCGGAAGCCCGGTAATCAATTCTTATAAAGTCTGCGCTATTGTTGTCGGTGTCGGTAAGGGAACTGCGGCGGGCGGCTGCCTGTTTGGAGATTATTTGCGCGAGTGCGGTTTCATACGCGTCAATATCGTCTGACCCTGCATTGCGGGCGCCGAGCAAGTCCACATAGCCTTCGGCTGTTCCTCCGGGCATATCAAAAGGATTGGTAACGGTTAACTGTTTCTGATTAGCCATAAGCGCGACTTTGAAGTTGCGGTTGCTCAGCGTAAAGTCATTAATGGTTTGGTCCGCCGTTTCGATATACAAACGAGAATCGGCGGTAATGGTGCCCAATGGGCCTCTGACAAGGTATGAGCTTTTGGCAGGTATGGTTCCGGTCAGGTTGATTACAGACCAGTTTGTGCCAACGGTATTGGCATATTGCAGGGAGTATGTATCCAGGTTAATGGGGTTATTGGTATTGTTATACAGTTCGACAAAGCTGCGGGTAATGGCGCCGTCAGTGGCAGCGCCAGCCTGGAAAATAAGCAAGCTGCCGGCAAACGGACTCGCAGGACCTGCGACCGTTGAATCATCCGGCGATCCCCATTCCGCAAAGGGATTCCAGGCGCCGCAGCCGGAGTTTCGGGGTTTTCTGAATTCCAGTAATGCATTGGACATTCCGTCACTGGCATATCGTGCCGCAATAAAATCTATCGCATTGTTATTGGTGTCAATAAGACTTTTGCGGCGGACTGCTTCCGATGCGGAATTGCGCGCAGGGGCAAATTCAAAGCCAAATATATTATCAGGATTACTTGCATGACTCATATCATTTGCCGCTCCGACCATGTCAATGTAACCGGTAATCGCGGCGCCGGTGCCATTGCTATCAAAAGGATTTTGCACGGTTAACGGCGTATTGCTGCGGATAAGAGCCGCCTTAAATGACCTGTTGCCCAAAGTAAAAAGCGGATCGTTAATGTCCCCGGAATTAAGGGGTATTTGATAACGCGCTCCAACTGACTGGCGGGGACCTAACACCAAAAATGAACCTTTGGCAGGTATTGTTCCGGTCAAGGTGATGGTCTTCCAGTGTCCATCCTGAGTTACTCCGGGACCTCTGATTCCATCAGCATAGTACAGGGTAATGCCTGCAAGATTTATATCTTCATTGGTGGTGTTGTACAATTCTACAAAAGAATGCGATGCGCCGGCGGCGGAACTGCTGGAGCCATAGGCCTGCAGAATAAGGAGTTTTCCCGCAAGCGCATCTGAACCTGCAGGCTGCTCCGCTATAAGTTCAATAACCCACTCCGCTGTGGAACTGAGGCCGGGGTAGATATAAACCGTTTTAGAATACTCGGTGATCGATCCTGTTTTGTTTTCCAACACTGCGCTGACCAGCCATAAGCCGGGCGTTAGGCTTTGTGTCCCGTTTGTATGTGTTTTCAGGTTGATGGTATGCGCAGGGGCTGTGTTCAATGTACCGATTAAAAGTGTTGCTTCGTTGACAAGGTCGTTGAAAAAATCCACTGACCAGTCAAGCGTTCCGTTCGCTGTCCCTGCTCCGGTCAGGGGCGTAATCATGATATTGACCGGGGTTGTTTGTGCTTGCTGGACTTCAATCCCTGCAACATATGCGGTTCCGACAGATTCTCCTGCATAGTTTGCGGTAACTTCAAGGCTCCATGTTCCCGCTTCCAGCGTTATGAGGCCGGTTTTGTCGTTCAGGGTTTGGCTTATCGTTTGTTCGCCTGCGGTAAATGTCAGATCATAGGTAAAAGCGTCTATCACGTTGGGGAACACCGTCTGCGCCTGAGCTTCATTAATGCGCAACTGCACCGTTCCTTCGCCGGGTTGATTATGTCTCTTTGTATCCATCGGATCATTACAGCCGGCTATAAGCCATACGGACATTAGCAAGGCAAAAATGCCGATTGTTATCCCTACGTGTTGTTTTACCATATAATTACTATAACCTCTCTAACCGGATTCTGACAAGGAAAATTGTCGAGGTACATAGCCAAAATTGCCAAAAAAGCATACTATTTTGATATGGAAACAATGAAACGAACCATTGACTGCGGCTCGCTGCGAAAAGGCGATGCAGGCCGCACGGTAATTTTGAATGGATGGGTAAACCGCAAGCGTGACCATGGGGGGATTTTTTTCATCAACCTGCGGGACCGGTACGGCGTTACCCAGGTGACGGTTGATACCACCGGCGAACAGGCGGGTCTGGAAGGAATTTGCGCGGAACTGCGCAACGAATTTTGCATTGCGGTTGAAGGAACCGTACGCGCCCGCCCGGATGATATGGTCAATGCATCAATGCCAACCGGCGCAATTGAAGTGCTTGCATCGAACATCATTATTTTGAACCGCTGCGAAGTGCTGCCGTTTCAGGTTGATGAAGAAACCAATGCCAACGAAGACCTGCGCCTGAGATACCGCTACCTCGATCTCCGTTCTGGAGCAATGCAGGATCGCATTAAGCTGCGCAGCGAGGTCACATTTGCCGTGCGGGAATGGATGACCACTCAGGGTTTTTACGAAATTGAAACACCCACCTTTATCCGTTCAACGCCGGAAGGGGCGCGGGATTATCTGGTGCCGTCACGTTTGTATCCGGGAAAATTTTACGCCTTGCCTCAGTCGCCCCAGTTGTACAAACAGCTTTTAATGGTGTCCGGTTTTGATAAATATTTTCAGATTGCCCGCTGCTACCGTGATGAAGATGCGCGCGGCGACCGTCAGCCGGAATTTACCCAGATCGATGTTGAAATGTCTTTTGTAAGCAGAGACGATGTGCTTGCCATGACCGAAGGGATGATGGCCCATGTGTTCAAAAAAACCATTGGTGTTGATCTGCCGCCGCAGTTCCGCCGCCTGAGTTATGAAGACGCAATGGAACTTTATGGCACAGACAAACCCGATTTGCGTTTCGAAATGCCCTTACAGGATTTTTCCCCGTATGTTGAGGCTGGCGGATTTCAGGCGTTCAAAGATGCCCTTGCCGGCGGCGGTGCAGTAAAGGCGTTAGTGGTAAAAGGCAAAGCCGACTACTCTCGCAAGCAAATTGAAGAACTGGAAGCCCATGCAAAAATTTACAAAGCCAAAGGTATGGCCTGGATGAAAGTTGCCGAGGGTGCCACCTTGGAAGGTGGTGTGAGTAAATTCTTTACCGAAAATGCTGCGGCGATTATGGGCGGGCTTGGTGCGGTAACCGGTGACCTTATTCTGATTGTTGCCGATGCGCGGCGGCAAATTGCCAATACGGCCCTTGGCGCAGTGCGTTCCAAATTGGGCAAAGATTTGGATTGGTGCGACCCCAAAAAATTCGAATTTACATGGATTGTTGATTTTCCCCTGTTTGCATTTAACGAGGAAGAGAATCGCTGGGAGGCGGCGCACCATCTGTTCAGTTGGCCGCAGGAGCAATACCACGCGACACTGGAAAGTGATCCCGGTTCGGTCAAGGGCGATTTGTACGACCTTGTCCTGAACGGCTACGAACTTGCCTCCGGCTCCATCCGCGTCCACGATCCTGTGTTGCAGCAACGCATTTTCAGCATTGCCGGTTTTGATCCTGCCGAGGCGGAAAAACGATTCGGCTTTTTAACCGGCGCGTTCAAATACGGCGCTCCTCCCCACGGCGGTATTGCTCCGGGGCTGGACCGGCTGGTTATGCTCATGGCAGGACAAACTTCCATCAAAGAAGTTATCGCCTTTCCGAAAAATTCGTTTGCCGTCAGCCCCATGGACGACAGCCCCGGCGAGGTTGACCAGAAACAGCTTGATGAATTGCGCATCACCGTTCGGAAAAAAGACCCTGAAGGTTCATAGCGGCGGTGTTACGAGAATACCTTGAACTATTGTGGGCCTTTATCGTAATCGGCGGGACCACCTTCGGCGGCGGCTACACCATAGTGCCGGTGCTTGAACGGGAACTGATCAAAAAACGCGGCTGGATCACCATGGACGAAGTGTTGGACTTTTACACCATCGCCCAGATCACACCGGGTGTCATTGCCGTGAACATCGCCACCTTTGTCGGTTGCAAGCGCAAGGGAATTGCAGGCGGCACCATTGCCACTCTTGGCCTGGTGCTGCCCGGCGTTTGCCTTATGCTGCTGGCATCGTTTTTTGTCGAACGCTTTGCCGAATATCCCCTGGCGCAACATGTGCTTGCCGGTATACGTCTTGCAGTCTGCGCCCTTATCCTTGATACCACGATTAAACTTTTTAAAGGATTTTTCAAAAATTACCAGTCAGTTATTATTTGTATTATAGTGTTTGTCCTTTCTGCAGTGTTCAGTATGTCGCCCATGTACATTATTCTGGGCGCAGGGCTTGCAGGCTTTCTGCTTTTTTTGCCCCGGCGTAAAGCCGCCGAAAAGGACAAATGATGAATCTATTGCTCCTGTACCTTGAGTTTTTTAAAATAGGACTTTTTGCCGTGGGCGGCGGCCTTGCCACATTGCCGTTTTTGTTTTTTATGGCAAATGACCACAGTACCTTCATCCAGCAAACCGGCTGGCTAAATATAGAACAGTTAGGTAATTTTCTCGCCATTGCCCAATGCGCGCCGGGAGCCATTGGCGTAAATGTCGCCGCCCAGACAGGCTTTCAGTACGGCAGTGTTGGCGGCGGCGTGATAGCAGTGTTGGGACTGATAAGCCCTGCGATCATTGTTATTGCCATTGTTACCCGTGCAATGCAATCACTCAAAGAAAACAAAATCGCCGCGTCGGTATTTTCCGGCCTTCGCCCCGCCGCCGCTGGTCTGCTTGCCGCTGCCGGCTGGGGCGTATTGCAGCTTGCCCTGTATGACCGCACCAGCATGGCTGCCGGCGCCGCATGGCACGAATGGTTCCGCTGGCGTGAAGGCCTTGTTTGCATAGCCCTTTTCCTGCTTATTGTTAAATTAAAACTCCACCCGGTAGTGTATGTCGGGCTGGGAGCAGTGGTAGGGATAGTGCTGGGGCTGTGAGAGGAATGAGGAATGAGGAAAGAGAAATGAGGAGAAGGGCTGTTTGTACTCTATGCGTGATACTTCAATGCAACGATTACGGACAACGCTACTCATTCCTCATTTCTCATTCCTCATTATTATTAACTCCTCATTTCTCATTCCTAATTCCTCATTTTCTTCTCACCATTCTCTGGGAACGAAATCTTCTGGGATATCCATTTGCATGGTGTCGCCGGTTTGTTCCAGTACGTAGAAACCGGCGTCAATTGCGGCTTGTTTTTCCGCAGAATTCCATACCGCGCAGGCTACTGCGCCGTATATTTTGCGGGTATCGCGCTTTTTGTTCCGGTGATCCCGTAGTATGTGCAGCCGTTTTTCGTGGTGTTCTATATCCTTCTCTTTTAGTTTGGACTTTACTTCCACGGCCATAATGCAGTCGCCGTTTTCCAGTAGTATATCTATTTCTGCGATGACCTTCCCATTGGCATCTTTAATTTCATACCCGCCGGATGCAATGCCGTCAAAATGACACCCCATTTCGTTAAATTTATCGGCAATACCGGGTGCTACCAAATGTTCCGCCAGCTCCCCAAAACTGTTGTGCAACCCGCCCATTTGCTGGTTCAAACTGTCAAACTGCTTGTCCAGCTTTTTCTGCCGTTCGGCAGCCTCTCTCCTCCATTCGTCTTCCTGGATCTTCCGTTCGGCAGCCTCTTTCTGCCGTTGTTCGGCCTCTCTTTGCCGTTGTTCGGCCTCTTTCTGTCGTTGCTCGGCTTCTTTTTGCCGTTCGGCTTGTCGTTCTTCGGCTTCTTTTCTCCGTTCTTCGGTCTCTTTCCTCCGTTCTTCGGCGGCTTCTTTTATTTGCCGATCGGTTTCCTGGAACATTGCCCACACTTTCTCAAAAGTGAGGCCTTCTCCGGTGGGTGGGGCCTTGCCCTCCGGTCTGTCGATTACTGTGTCTGCCATAGTAGTACTCCTTCGATAATTATATCAGACTTTTGAAAATATGAAAACTCAAAAGTATTCATATTCAAGCCTGTATACTATATATGGCGAAAACTGGCAAAATGCTTTAGTGTTTGTAACAAAAAAACAAAGAAAAGTGAAAAAAGAACAAAGTTGTTGTTCCCTATCTGTACGTTGTTACCAACACTGCCAAGATTACAAACCACACTTTTTTCTTTTCTTATTTTCATCGTGCGTAATCGCCAATGCCAAGCAGGATTGCGCCGCCGGTTGAGCCTGCGGATATACCCCCGAAAAGAGAATTGTTTTCAATGCCGCCCCGAATGTACCATGTTCCGGGTTGTACGGTTGACAGGCTAATATTTCCCTGCTGCGGAACATTACTCCACGCATGAACCGGTATTTCAATACTTATGCGAATAAGACCAGCATTGGACCTTGTGGTCAATTCCATCAGAAATGGAGTACTCATGGGAAGCGCGTTTCCAGACGCAAAAGTAATGGGATTAAAAATACCAGTTACATCTACTGCGCTATAGTAATCGGGCGCTGAAACTATACCGGAACGAATCGATGGCGTTGAGGCTATTACTATTCCTGCAGTATGTGTCCCAAAGTTTATTTGATATGATGCCTGGAAAACAGCGTTTTGAGGAAGTGCAAAAACCGGATAGGCAAATCCGTTAATTGCTGCTGTATTGAACGCAGTAAATCCGCCTCCGGTATTATTCAGATAGACATCCCAATCGGCGGCGCCGTTGTGCGCGATAAATTGAAAGGTAGATGCGGCGGGGTTATTGGGGCCATTGGTTCCCCAGCCATATATATCTTTGGTAAGCGCTGTCAGTGTAAAGGTAATGTTTCTGGTTGCGGCGGTAATGGTTGTTACTCCCTGGACACCGTCAACGGCGGATAATTGGCCAATTGCGAGCAGCGTTCTGTCGAAAGTACCGGCAAGCAGGATTGCGCCATTCCCATTGGCGGCATAATCTACTTCGGCAGGTATCCAGAGCGCTCCTTTTTGACCATCTGTCCATGAAGTACGGTACACCTGTGCCGTAGCAGCATGATAAAATGCTACTTCATATCTTTCTGTCGCTATCATGGCAATGATATCATCAAATGTTGCGTTTCCATCTCCCCACTGTTTGTCCCATACAACATTAATACCGTCGTCAGGATCATGCCCATTGCCAATTTGGCCCGGATTATCATTGTTTCCCGGATCGCCCTTGTCACCCTTGTCACCTTTTGGGCCTTCGGGACCTGTGGGTCCCGCTGGGCCCACCTCGCCATCCTGCGCCAAAATCTGCCATGCGGTGCCGTTATAGATATATGATTTTTTATCAGTACTGTTGTAGTACGCCCAGTTTAACTGTGCCTCGGCGGGATCGCTTGCGTGGGTGCCCTGCCAACTGATGGAGATGCCTGCTGTGCCGGCAGAACCCTGTGTTCCAGTTGCACCGCGTTGAGCCAGCAGCTCCCATGCCGCTCCGGTGTAAATGTACGCATTGCCGGTAGTGGTGTTAAAATAGGCCCAATATAACTGCTGGCCTGTGGGGGCTGCACCCAATTCGCCCTTCCACACAATGGAAATCCCGTCATTTCCCGGATCGCCTTTCTCGCCCTGGATTCCCTGCAATCCTTGCGGTCCCATAGGCCCTTCGCAGGCGGCAAAAAAGCAACAAATGGGCAACGCAAGCGCGATGCCAATAACCCCGCGGACAAATGGTTGTTTTTTTGGATTACTAGTGGATAACTGATATACAATACATTTGTA
>WQXQ01000018.1 GCA_009784775.1 Treponema sp. | reverse complement strand
GGGCGTGTTTGCCGTTTTGATGGTTCAGATGAGCACATTTTTGAAGATATTCAAAAATCAGGCTACTTACCTGTTGGGCTTTTTCGGTTTTTTGCGCAGTCTGAGCGGGGACGCCCAGAAATTTTTGCCGCCCCCGCTGCCCGCCTCGCCGGGGCCATTACTGGCAAAGGTGGGGCACGTTTAGCTGTATGCCGGATAAGGCCGGCAGAGGGAGGGCAGCCGGGGTGCCAAAACATTATGGGTGTCCCCGACGGAGCAGACGAGCGAGTAAAATTAAAAACTTAGGGTACAGAAAAGGTGGCACGGCGCCACAAACATGAGAATAATCTGCAATTATGAAATTACTTAATAATAGTTGCAGGACAATATGCCGTGCCATGGCTGCGTAGTCGGCCTCCCCCATCTGTTTTGGCACCCCGGCTGCCCTCCCTCTGCCGGTTTTGTGCGAGTGTGGAGACAATTTTATTATGGATAAATATAAAGTACTGAAAACACAGTTTGGGTATGACTCGTTTCGGCCGGGACAGGAAGCGGCTATTGATGCGATTCTTTCGGGGAGGGACCTGCTGGCCGTCATGCCTACCGGTGCGGGGAAATCGCTGTGTTACCAAATTCCTGCGCTGCTTCTGCCGGGAATGACCATTGTTATTTCTCCGTTAATATCACTGATGAAAGATCAGGTGAATGCCTTGCGCGAGGCCGGCTGTGCCGCGGCATATTTGAACAGTTCGCTGAGCAGTGCGGAATATGCCCGCACCATTAATGCAATTCGAGACGGCACTATTAAATTGCTCTACATCGCTCCGGAACGATTGCAAAACGGAATGCCGGCAGACCCGCCAGCAACGCCGCCGCTGATCGTCATTGATGAAGCCCACTGCGTATCGCAGTGGGGGCATGATTTCAGAACAAGTTATCTGGAAATAGCCCGTTTTATCAAACACATGGAACCGCGTCCGATTACCGCAGCTTTTACCGCTACCGCCACACCCAAGGTGCGGGAAGACATTGAGCGGCTTCTCAAATTGCGGAAACCGCTTGTCATAAATACCGGATTTGACCGGCCAAATCTGTACTTTGAAGTACAAAAACCAACCAATAAAAAAACCGCTCTGCTTGAATGTCTTACACAGAAAAAATCAAATGGTACTACCGGCGGTATTGTGTATTGCGCCACCCGCAAGGCCGTTGACGAAATACACGATCTGCTGCGGCATCACCGGTTTTCCGTTACCCGTTACCATGCCGGCCTTACAGACGATGAACGCCGGAATAATCAGGATGATTTTATTTATGACCGCAAAACGATAATGGTTGCAACAAACGCCTTTGGCATGGGCATTGATAAATCAAATGTCAATTTTGTTATTCACTATAATATGCCCAAAAATATTGAAAGTTATTATCAGGAAGCGGGCCGCGCCGGCAGGGATGGCGCTCCGGCTGATTGCATACTCCTGTACAGCGGCCAGGATGTTCGAATAAATCAATTCCTTATCACGAACAATGAAAACGATTATGAACAAAATATGGCGCTGCAGGAGCATAACCGCGAACTGTTGAAACAAATGACTTTTTATGCCACCGGCAATGTCGGCAACGATGGCTCCCGCTGTCTGCGCCGCCGTCTGCTTGCATATTTTGGCGAAGAATCGCAGGGCTATTGCGGCAATTGCTCCAACTGCCGCACCGAGTACGATGAGATCGATGTAAGTCTGGAAGCGCGAAAAATCATATCCTGCGTGTACCGGCTCAAACAGCGAAACCGCAGTTTTGGCAAAACCATGATCATTGATATTTTACGGGGCAGTAATAATGAAAAAATCAAACGCTTTGGTTTTGATGAACTGAGTGTCTGGGGCATTATGGCCGAAACAAAGGCCCCGCGCATTCGCGCCATTCTTGATTTTTTGATTGATGATGGCTGTCTGGTAATGGAAGGCGATGAATACCCGGTCATAATGCTTGGCAGCGGTATTGAGGAAGTGCTGCAGGAGGAACGGCGGCTGTACATGAAACTGCCCAAGGAACGAGAGCTGGTCAAAAAAGCGCCAACCTTGCCCATACGTTCCAGCGATGAACCATCAGAAGATTTTGATACGGTCCTTTTTGAAAAACTCAAAGAGCTGCGAAAAAAACTTGCCGCACAGGAAGGCGTCCCCGCCTACATCATCTTTACCGACGCCAGTCTGCGGGACATGTGCCGAAAAAAACCGCTTACACTTATACAATTTTCCGCGATAAACGGCGTTGGTGCGGTTAAACTGGAAAAATTCGGGGAGATTTTTGTGCGGGAAATTAGTAAATAAGAAATTTTACCACGAACCAACACGAACTTTTAATACGAATTCAGAAAAATATTGTGTGTTCGTGAGGTTTGTGTTTGTTCGTGGTAAAAAAATCCAATTAAGTTAACGCACATGATGTCCAGTACGCTACATAGAGCGCAGACCGGTTAACAGGTACACCACAAAATTTTGGTGACTGGCACTGAGCATGGCCAATCAATCAGTCTGCGTTAAAACCGATCTTTTTGGTTTTGGGCGGTTGTTCGATGAGATTGTTAAGCGCATATATGATTTGTTCTATTGTTTCGTCATATTCTAAAAATTTGTTATCATTATTTTCGATATGTAGCATAAGCAGCTTGCGGAGTTCGGCAATTTGATTATTGGTGTTGCTTTGCGAAACGACATAGTGACGCATCTTTACAAAAACCCGCATTATTTGAATGTTTATTTCGACTGCTTTGTCGGAATGTAATATGCTTGACAACATTAGTATGCCGTGTTCAGTAAAAGCATACGGTTTGTATTTTCTGGTGTTTTGGTTAAAGGTCACAAATTGTGACCTTTGGTTTTTCCATTCTTCATTGGTTAATTGGAACATAAAATCGGACGGGAAACGTTTACCATTACGTTTTACCGCCTGATTCATAGCTTTTAATTCGACCCCATACAAAGCTGCAAGGTCGCTGTCCAGCATCACTTTATACCCACGGATTTCGTAAATCATTTTTTTGATGTGCGTTAATTGGTTTGCCATATTTATATTGTATTACTTATGTAGAACGCCGTCAAATTGTATGTCGCGATGTTTTTACATATAAAAGACACAACACATTTTAATGTTTATTGCAAATGTTTCATTTGAAAGAAAATGAGGAATGAGGAAATGGGAACGGCGTATTCTGTAATAACGCTGTTCCCTCTCATTAGGTGCCAGTCATGAGCAACAAGTGTCTGGCACTGAGCGTGAACATTCAGGTGCCAGACAATTTTGGTGACGAGTATTGGGTGTATCCTGCTAATAATTTTCTCTGGCAGTTAGTATAACTCTTGCTGTTTTTACATCCAGAGCACGAATTGTTAATCTCTTTTCCTGATTACTGGTCGTTCCTGCTGTTCCAACAATTACAATTGATGCTCCCAACATCTTACCTATTTCTACAGCAGATTCGTCGTTGACATCTCCCGATAATTGAAGATTTTGTTCTTTACGGATTTGATCCAGCATACGTCTGTCAACAATGGTAAACGGCGCCCCCATTTCTTCCAGAAAAATTTCTAATTCTTCGATTATGTAATCAGGGTCTTCCTGTTTTGAATTAATACTCAGGATTGAAATAGTCGCATCGGCAGGTAATCCATTTTTTAGTCTTTCGGCAATCCTGAAAACGGCGCCGTCAAGTCCTCTTGTTGTGGCGTTAACATCACGCTTTAACCGGTCAGCGCTTTTTATAACCACATCTCCGGTTGCAGTTACCTTTTGCCAATTAGATACAATGATAAGTGGAAAAAATACTTTCCAAACTGTATTTAAAGGAGAGTCGTCGATGCCCTGCATTTTGATATTTTTTATATCTATCAAATTAATATCAACTTTACCTGCAAATTGTCTTTTTGCTTCTACGAGAAGTTTTTTATGCGCAGTATCTTTTATTGATGAAGATATATGGATGTGCAAAGGCTGAAATGATGAAAACTCAGTATTCACTTTACCCAATATTTCAAATTCGTTTAACTCCTGCCCGGTCATTACTCTGTCATGCATGGAAATACATGACCCAAACAGAATCCCAATTGTAAAAACACAGAATCCAAATAACATTCTAAACCTCATCTTTCTGATCTCCTCTTAATACTATAAAAAACTCCTTGAAAACGAAAAATCGCCTTCTCAATATGACTATATGACATATAGGCATATAATAATAATGATAGTATGACTATCCGTTCATTGTCAACACCAAATATGTAAATATGATATTTTATATATGACTATTAGGATTAGAAATGACAGATCTTAGGCAATTACTGGGCTCTAATATAAAAATATACAGAAACACTTGTGGTATATCACAGTCAAAATTGGCGGAACGGGTCAATACAGCAACCAACTATATTGCAGCAATTGAGGCTGGACGGCGTTTTCCTTCTGTGGAAATACTAGAAAAAATTGCATCGGCGTTAGAAATTGACGCGCCTGAGCTATTTGCCATGAAAAACGTTCAGTATTTCATAAAAAAAAAGGAATTGGAAACGGAAATTTGGCAAAATATTGGACAAAATCTATCAAGCTATATAACAAAAAACCTGGCAGACCTCAAAAAGCAGCAAGTTAAAGAAAAACCAAATCGACAATGCCGTTTTAAAGACAAATGACGAGGGAGATTACAAAGTATTGTTCATTTTTTCCGCTCATCAAGGAGAATATTACCATTTTTGAGGAAATTTGTCACACCGGACGCCGGAAAGAGCCCTAACCTACCCCGCTACCCACTCCCGCCGGGAGTATTGCGCATTTACTAATGACTTCAAATAATCTGTTTGCCCCGTTGGCCGGTTAGTTCCAGCTCCAAGCATTGCTCGTACAGTTTATCAGTTTTGTCGATTAAAAACCTTACAGCACACTCAGAATGAGCGAATGGCACGAACAGAGCGCGCATCGAACTTGTTATTTGTAAATTGCCTGCCGCTCTTGTTGCCGAAATCCTGAACATGTGCGTCTTTCCTACGGTTCTGCGAAGAGGACCAGTATGTATCGCGAAACCCACCTAAACCTTTCAAGCTCAAGTTTTTATACATTAAATCCAACTCATCTCTACTCGGAAGAAACCAATCAGCGAACTCGCCGAAATTCAGGGCAGCGCATAATTGCGCTGCACGTCCTGTTTTCTTAGCCTGTGTCAGACGCGCTACAATAAGTTCTGTGTTCTGTCTGCCGCTGCCTATTATTATACCAGTACCAGGCACATTAATTCCACGCCCCCATTCGATACGACGAAATTCAGTTTCAATAGGCGCAGCTTCTAAATAACGCCAACCATCAGAAAAAACACCTTTATCATAAAATATAATGCCGCCTGCTGGGCCTATGCTTCCAATCAAGTAACTTTCTGCAATAGTAGAAAAATCTACTTTTGTTACACTTTGTGTGTTTATTGAAACCGAAGTTACTTTTGCCATACCGCTGAATAATTGTAATCTTAGCAAATAAGTACCAGGCCTTTCTATAGGAATCGTATAAGCGCCATTGGCCCAAAGAACAGCAATTTCATTATCCTGTAAATAAAGTGTGCCACTAACATCAGTTGACACTTCAATTACTGACTGTGGTTGGGCAAAAAGTCCAACACAAACAAATACTGTAATTAAACAGAATAAAACCTTTTTCATAATGCAACCTCCGAAATAGCCTCTCTATTTTATAACAATATCATAAACATATAAATTACACAATAGATTCCAACTTTACCACTAATGGCCCCGGCGGGGGTGGGCAGCGGGGTGCCAAAAACATTATGGGTGTCCCCAACGAAGTAGACGAGCGAGTAAAATTATAAACTTAGGGTACAGAAAATGCGGCACGGCACACTAAGCATGAGAACAATCTGCAATATGAAGTTACCGTATGATTAATTGCAAGACAGAATGCCGTGCTGCGGCTACGCAGTTGGCCTCTCCCATCTGTTTTTGGCACCCCGCTGCCCACCCCCGCCGGGGGTATTGCGAGTTTAATGGCTTCTAATAACCTGTTTGCCCCGTTGGCCAGTTAGTTCAAGGTAGGCAAGTTCCGCCATGCCAAAGTTGGCGTTTTTGGCGAGATCTCTGGCATATTCATCGTAGAGCATATCTTCATACATTTTACCGGCAAAGCCTTCGTCAATTAAACCAGATTTTTGAATGGTGCTTCTCATGCTGCTGAGAAGCGTTTTCACCATAAAAATTTCCAGCTCCAGGCATTGCTCGTACAGTTTATCAGTTTTGTCGATAGTAACAGTCCGGGATGTATTAGGTCCAGCGACCTTGTCGGTGGTCTCATCAGCAGCCTGGTCTGCGACCTTTTCGGCAGCAGTTCTCTTCAGCGCGTCTTCAAAATTTGTCGCTCCGCTAAACGGATTACGCTGATTAATAAGCCCACCATTCAAGCGAAAATCATCAATATACGCCGCCCCCAAACCACTAATATCCATGACCTACCTCATTCCTCATTCCTAATTCCTAATTCCTCATTATCTCTTTAACGTGGTCGCTGTACCCAGCATACTGTCACTGGTTTGGATGGTTTTGGAATTAAATTCATACGCGCGCTGAGCAACGATCAAATTAACCATTTCCTGTACGACTGCTACGTTGGACATTTCAAGATATTTGTGCGCAATCATGCCCATGCCGTCAAAACCGGGTCTGCCGGCAATGGCGCTGCCGGATGCCTGTGTTGTTTTGAATAAATTTTCTCCCACCGCGGTAAGGCCTACGGGATTGGCAAAGCGATATAATTCAATGCGGCCAACTTCAATCGGATCATTTTCATCGATCTGGGGAACCTTTACGGTGACTCTGCCATCCTGAGAAACGGTAAGCGTTTCGGGAAGGAAGCCTTCGGGCAGGATGATGTCGGGTAACAGCCAGTAACCGCTGCTGGTTACCATACGGCCGTCAGAGTCAACTTTGAAGCTGCCGTTGCGGGTATACGCCCACGAGCCATCGTACATTTGCACCCTGAAAAAACCGTCACCGGCAATTGCCATGTCGGTGGGGATTTCGGTTTGCTGCAGATTACCCTGCGAAAAAACCCGTTGAGTGCCGGCCAGCTTGACGCCATGGCCCATCTGGATGCCCACCGGAACCACCGTTTCTTCAGTGGCGGGAGTCCCGGCAACCTTGACGGTTTGGTACAGCAGATCCTCAAAATCGGCCCGCTGTTTTTTATAGCCGTGGGTATTCACGTTGGAAAGATTATTGGCAATAGTGTCGATATTAGCCTGCTGGCCTATCATACCGGAAGCGCCGGTCCATAAACTCCTGACCATATTGTATCCTTTTAGTTAACTTTTGCTACCTGATTTATCAGCGTGCCCAGGGCCGCCTCTTGTACCTGAATTATCTTTTGATTTGCCTCGTAGGATCGGTTCACTTCGATCATCTGCACCATCTCCGTTATGGGATTCACATTTGACGCCTCGATAAAACCCTGTAACACTCTGGGCCGGTTGCCTTCGACCATGATCATTGCAGGACCGGAGGTATCGCTTTCCCGGTACAGGCTGGAACCTTGTTTTTCCAGATAGCGATCAAGATGGAACTCAACCAGTTTGATTGTATCGAGCAGCTGCGTATCTTCCCAATCATTGTTGAGGCGGCTGACCATCACATCGGGATCATCGGGGATGGCGGCGTTCACCCACACCCTGCCGTCCTTGTCAATCTGAAAATTATTTTCTTTTACCCTGATGGGGCCATTTTCGCCCAGCACCGGATAGCCTTCTTTGGTTTCAAGGAATCCTTCTTTACCAAGATGGAACGATCCGTTACGGGTATAGCGTTCGCCCCAGGGGGTAGCAACGGCAAAAAAACCATTGCCATCCAGACAAATATCAAAATCGCTGGACGTTTCCTTGGGTGAACCCTGCTCAAAGCAGGTAAAAAGCTCATTTAGTTCAACTCCGGTGCCCATTTTCCCCACGATGGGGGCCGCATCCGCCGAGCCAAAGGGGTGCAAATAGACCCCGTCATCATCCTGCCGCCTGATAAGCATTTCGGGAAAAGCCTTTAAGGCCACCACATCCCGTTTATAGCCGTCAGTAGCCACATTTGCCAAATTGTTCGCCACCGCATCAAGCCGCCACTGCTGTGCCTGCATTCCGCTGGCCCCGGTAAACCATCCTCTAATCATATAGTTGATTATCGGCATTTTGGGAGAGGGAAATGAGGAATTAGGAATGAGAAATGAGGGGGAATTTGCTGGAATTAAGGCATTTTACCGTATATTTCGGCAAAAGTAACATCATAGCCTTTTTTGGCATCTGCTAATTTCCGTAAAGTATCAGTTGCATTATGGGATAGGGCAATTCTGGTTTCTGTTGGCATAAGCAGTTGAAAAGTCTCTATTTTGAATACACCGGCAAGCGCTTCAAGCGTTTTATCACTGACCCACGTTCGTTGACATTCAATGCTGTTTACCGTCTGCCACGAAAGACCAGCCATTTCCGCCAATTTTTCCTGAGAAATGCCGAGAATTTGGCGTTGTTCCTTGACATTTGCCGACAAAATGTGCCGTAAATTCAGTCCTTTGTTTTCCATAACTATCAATAACTAACTTTAATTAACGGTATAATTGGTTTTGGTTTCTTGACACGTATTAAAAATAATGGTACATTATTTACATGAGGGGTATGTTAATACTCCGAAATCAGCCATTTAAGGCGGAAAAATATTTGGGGGTAGATAGTATGAGGAAAACCAAGTTTTTCATGGCGAGAGTATTGGCAATAATATGACCTTGACATTTACTGCAGCTGACAGACGTTAAAATGTGAATAGTCTCCTCAAACCATAAAGGTGCAAGGAGACTATTCCATATTAGTTTTTTCAAATTAGTTCAAAATCATATTTTTCAAATTCTTTTCCATTAATGATGACAGAAACCTGGTGAAGCCCGGTATGCAGTACTCTTGTTGTCACCACTTTAAATGAATGTTTTCGGGTAATGTGTGTTGTTGAATTTTTCGCATATTCCTTTTCGCTGATCCTGCAGACTTTCTTCGACAACGTTTTATTGGCTTTTTGGTAATAAAGCCCGTACTCAAGCCTTATTTTAACTGCCTTTGCGCTGTTGTTCATTAGTTTAAACCCAAATTCCAGTGCTTCGCCTATTTTAACTTTTGGTGTTACAATTTTAAAATCCTTGATAGTAATATTCTTTGCGCCATCAAAACCAAATAGTTCCATGGCTTCTGCATTACCCTGTTTGAGAAGCGTTCTGCAGCCATGTTTTATAATCCAATCAATATTTTCCGACTTGCCCTGCCATTTTTTCACCAAATTAATCACTGTTTCGGGATTATCTTTCGCTATATCATTCAAATTATTTGCAACACTCAATCTTACAAACCTTGATATATCATCTTTTAGATTTTCCAAAATAGGAATGATTGGGGTTGGGTCTTCTTTTAAGTTCGGCAAAGCCATTGACCAGGGAAGACGCGGACGGCAACCTTCTGATGAAAGCCGTCTTACCCCCCAATGTTTATATTTTGACCAAACCAACATTTGTTTCATCATTTTTTTTGGATACTTGATTATAAAAGGGCGGACAGAAAATTCGCAGCTTGTAAATTGCGTAATTTTTTCTATTGCTTTAATCGATGTTTCATAATCATCTATACCATATTGTTCAACAAAATTGTCTAAAATCCACCCATATTCCAATGCCAAAGTAAAAGCTTCATCATTTACTTCTGAATAATCATGTCTATCTTTTATGTGGTCTAACAATTCAAGTATTTTAGCGATTGCGGCTTTATAATCTGCCGGCAAAAAATCTTTAAGAACTGTCGTGATATGCCAACATCGTTGTTTAAATTCTCTGTTTTCCCATTCATCATCCATTATTTGGGACACGAATTTACGAGTATTAAAATCGTTAATGACCAGTTTTAGATCTTTTGTAAACCTGTCGAAAAATTGCTTATTAAACATATCTTTGAGAGCTTCTGTCATTTATCCTCCAAAGTTTACTTATATTCAAATGACTTTGGCAATCAACTGGATTGTATTAAAATACTTCCCATTTTCTGCCGCCTTCATATCCAAAGTCCATTTGTCCTCTCCAAATTCGTCCCCACCGCTTGGGTCAAGGCTTGTTAAGTATTCATCCCAAGCTATATCGTGGCAAGCCATTTCGCTGACGTTTACAATTTCCATACCCTTTGCCTTGCCGAACAATTCCTTCCACCATTCAATGCCTCGGACGCATCTTGCCACATCAGGATATTTCCAGAACGGCTGCATTTCCGGCGGAACATTGTCACCAAACTCATACTTCAACCCGGGAAAGGCAACTGCGATGTAGCCGCCTTTTTTCACATAAGAAATAAGCTTTGGCAGCATTTCCTCGTTATCGCCAAACATATTGTATGCGCCTACCGAAAAAATCACATCGAAATAACGTTTTGCAAACGGCAAGGGCTGTAGCGCATCTATCAGCATCGGAACGATTTTATCAGCAATGCCAAGGGATTGAAATCTCTCATCGTTTTCGGTTGGGTCAGCGAATAAGTCGGTGGCAAAAACGGTAACACCAAATGCTTTTGCCAAGAACAACGATGACAAGCCCATTCCGCAACCCAAATCAAGGATTTTCATATCCTTTGTGATTGTAAAGTGCGAAGTCAATTCCTCCGATTGCCGTATTCCGTTCGGCCCCCACATTGTTTCTTGCAATAGCGCAAAACTCTGTTCGTCAGCTACAAACTTGTTTGAAAATGTATTACTCATTATGTTTCCTATTTGTATTTTAAGTGAATTACCTTATTCCGCAAACACTGGTTCCAGGGCTATTTCCAGGTCTGGGAAAATGCTGACTTTGGCGACGTCTGTTGAGCGGTAGGTCTTGGGGAATATTACATTATCCTTAAAATTATACACACTGAGGGTTTTATATTCCGGGTTTAGCACCCAATATTCGCGGACTCCTGCCTCGCGGTAAAGCTGGAATTTTCGTTCCATTTCGCTGGCAGTATTGGAAGGGGACAGAATTTCCGCGACAAAATCCGGCGCACCCCTGCCGCCTTCAGGCCCGCGTTTTTTTGAATCGCAGATGATGGTAATATCGGGCTGGACAACCGTATCATCGCTTTCGTCTTCTGCGTAAAAAAGCCGCACGTCAAAGGGAGCGGGAAACACCTTACAGGTTTTTCCGGTAAGGTAATTAGCTATTTGCTTTGCCAATTCCATGAGGATTAATTGATGATACGTGTTCGGCGCAGACATAGCGTACGCCTCGCCATACATGAGTTCATAGCGTTCGCCTTCCGCCAAATCCCAGTCTTTGTAATCAGCGTAAGTATAATGTTTATTAAGGGCTAAAGCGCCCATCGTGCTTGCCATATACATAATATAACATATAAAGGGAGAAATGACAACAAAAAATCAACTAAAACAAAAACTTGATCCGTAGTCTTACAAAACTGTTTTCCCAGTATTGGCCCAGTTCGCCGCTTTCTTTGCCGGCGAAAATGCCTGCGGAGAGTTCGGTACTCATGTTTCCCATGGTGTAGACAAGAGCGGGAATAATATAACAATCGGAATTTTCGATGTCCCAAATAATTGTTGCTTTGTTTTCCAGATTATCCCGGAAAAACTTTTTGGAAAGCTGCATGGTCAGTCTGGTCGCAGTGGCATCGGATCCCGCTTCTGCATCCAGAATGGGGTTATCTCCCACCTTGCGGTGTAACAGGCGGATTGTTTGATTGCACTGGACATTGGCGTTAATGCCCCAGAAAAGGTCCCGGTCAAAACCCAGCGACCAGCCAATGAAGGGATTTTGCACCGAGCCGTCATCGCCGGCAAGGTCCTCGGTAAAGTGCATGGCAAGTTCGGCGCGTACATTTAAAGTAAACAAGACCTGGGCATAGTCAACACCGATCTGGTGGTAGCGGTTGTATTTAATCTGGGGAGATAATATATCAGGATTACCAAACCCGCCAGAGAGAATACTTGCAGGCAAATCATCCAGAAAAGCGTCAACTCCGCTAACGGTAAAACTGGGGCGAAACAGGTTTCCGTAAAAATACTGACCGCCAAGGTCTATTGATTTTATGGTAGTAGTATAGCGAAGACCGGCCTGGAAATATTCAAGGCCGCCGGTAGATGGAAATGCGATCGGATTATTATCGAAATGAGTCACAAGATTGTGTTTTACATTATGCAATATTAAGGGAAAAGCAGGATTAGAAGCCATTAATCCAAGTTGTCCATGCCCCGCAGCCCTTGCAAAAATACCTGCTTCGGCAGTTGCCATCATGCCGGTATATTGTGCGGGCGCCCAGCGGCCCTTGGAGGCAAAGCGGTGGCCGGCAAAGTTGGGAATAAAAACCCCTTCCAGTTTTGAAAAATCACCGGTGTTCCAGGTAACATGCAGCATGGGCCGGGCAATTTTGCTTGTCTTAATGTCAGTAATATTTCTGAGGTCGGTATAGTCGATGGGGTTCGTTACATCTAACGGGCCAAGAACATCAGCCTTACCCCAGGTAAGTTTACGCAGACCGGCCGCAATATGCACCGGACCGATAAACGCCCGCAAAAAAGCTTCGTCTATTATCAGCGGCGTATAACTGGGGTCGCTTAAATTCGGACTTGCCTCCCACAATTCACTTATGGCGGCGGCGTGCAGGTTAAAATGGGCAAAAGCCTCTGCATGAGAACCAGAAAGAGAAACATTCAGCTTACCGGAAACCATATCCCAAAAAGAAATCCCTCCGGGATTATCCGTATTGTCAAAGTCATGCACATACGGCGTTATATCCATTTCAATTTCACCGGTAATATGGGGAGTGGGGAGTAGGGAGTGGGGAGTGGGGGAAGAAGAAGCATCCTCATCAAACCCAAACCCAAAATCCTGGGGGAAGATTGTACCGATGATTAAAACAAATAGTGTTAAGAATAATATTTTTCGCATGGTGTTTCCTTTTTTGTTTGGGGACTAGGGACTGGGGACTGGGGAGCGTTGTTAGCAATCAAAGCGCGTTGCCAACACGCTCAGATTACGAACCAAAATCCCTAGTCCCCAGTCCCCAGTCCCTTATCTGCTTCTTCCTGTTTCCAGAAATTCAGTGGTAAAGACTCTTTCGGGAATGGGGTCGTCGTATTTGATGATTTCGTTGGTAATGGTGGTGGAAGTTCCCGCTGCGTGCGTCGTCATTTTGGTAACGGTAACGGTGAGGCGGCCCTGCACATCCTTAAGGCCGGACATTTCAACGGTTTTTACCAGAGTATTTCTGCGATCAAAGAGTTCAATTTTCATAACGATGCGCGTGTCTTTTGCTATCCATTGAACCATTTTTGAGTACTGGTACGAACTGTCTTTGGGTATTGATTGAATCACATAACAGGTCGCGGCATTAATGCCGTCACTGTCATAATCTTCTTCCCGCAGCAGCGTATGGGTATCAAGGTTGGCGTTGCGGGTAGCCGAGGAAACGTCATCGTAGGAAAAGTCCGTTCCCACAAAGCTGCCGGAACCTTCCGAGGCGGCGATACGCCGCACCCTTCCCAGGTTGGGCAGAAAAATCCAGCGATCATCGGCGTTGCCGGGATTTTCCATGGTGAGGAATCGGGTTCCCGCTACGCTTGCCGGCTGTTGGAAGACAATCACGGTGCGGGTGCCTTTTGGCCCGTCTTTTGCATACTGGTCTATAAGCCGTTCCGAAGTGGAGCCATCTTTGGTGCGTATCACCATTCTTGACCGGGTGGAAACCGTCTCCGCCTGTATCCTGTCCCGTGAAGCGCGCACAATGGACAAAGCATCATCCTGCGCATGAACCGCAACAAGCATCCCTGCAAACAAAGCAAAAAACAGCATTTTTTTCATGGCTCTCCTCCTAAAATAATTTTAAAAAACTACCCTGTGCAGGTGAACTACGCCCTTTCGTACCGTAACTTTCACCAGTACTTTATCTGCCTGGGGTAACAATATGCCTTTTGTGATAATTATGTTTTCGGAGGCATGCAATTCCAATGTGCCCAGCAGTTCGTTTTCATTTGCTATTTCTACAATAGCGTCTTCCTTGACCGTTAATTCCAGAGACACGGTGTTTTGTCCGGTACTGTCATAAAGAGTGTAAACGGCAAATTCATCTTGCGCCAATTCCAGGGCAAAGGCATCCCAGCAGCAATCAAAAAAGAATTCTTTTTCTTTAACCTTTACGGTTTTAATGCACATACCCGTGTCCGACCGGTATGACGGAGAATTCTCATCGGTATGCGCGCCGTTATAGGAAATTCCTTTTCCCGGGAACAGATCAAAATCCGTTCCCCGTACAATACAGCCGGGCTGTCTCAGGCAGTGCCAGGTAACATTGGTGTTATGCGTACAATTTTGCACCAGCATATTGTCAAGATACTCCTGGAGAATTGCCTGTGCTTCTGCATAGGAAGGCCGTAAGCCGCCCTTGGTATACTCAATTATTTTTTCCCATTGCGCAGGCTTATGCACCGACAGGGGCGAATTTTTTGTATCCATTTTTTTCCAGGGCCACAGATTATATCCAATACCAAGATCCGCCGCCATTGGAAACACTGCCGAAAACCATTCCAAAATATTTTCGCCGGTTTCCCCCAGCCACAGCGGCTGGTTCAAACGTTCTGACGTATCCAGAAATTCCTTAAAGATATGCAATTCCGGCGGACAGCCATAACGGTGAAAATGGATAACCATATTATCGTCGAATCGTTTGGTAAAAAGGGCGGCGGTTGAAGCCCAATGATGTCCTTCGATGGAGAACATATGTTTGCGGTCGTGTTTTCTGATCAGGGCAATGGCTTCATCATAAAAACGTACCAGTTCGGGAACAAGATGATCGCAATCGACAATTCCCGGCCTGCCCGGACGTATGGGTTCATTCAGCAGATCATATCCGCCGACAATCCACCGGTCGGCATACCGTATGGCAAGTTTTTCCCAAATCGCAAGAGCCTTGTCCCAACTGTCCTGATCCATAAACAGGCGGGGCAATTCTTCGACAGCGTCATCAATATTTGCGCCAGTTTGCCCGCCGGGCGCGCCGTGCATATCCAAAAAGGCATACAGACCGTATTCTTCGCACCAGTCAATGCAATTATCCAAAAGGGTAAAACCTTCTTCTATCCAGTTGAGGCCCGGTTCATCTTCCAGCAGTATACGCCAGTTAAAAGGAATCCGCACAGAATTGTATCCCAGTTCGGCCATTAACCGGATGTCCTCTTTGGTTGTATAACGCGCGCGAAATTCTTTCCAAAAATATTCGGAAAATGCGGAACCAGTCAATTCCCGGACAACCGCTTCTATTCTGCGGGGGCGATCAAAGCGTTCGTTTTGGGGGCTCAGCCACATATAACCTTCGCAGAGAAGCCAGTTACCCAGGCCCCACCCATTCAGCAAAACCACATCGCCATTTCCGTTTACCACATTCTTTCCTGAGGCTTTAAGAAAACCTTTCACCAGGGCACGATCCATTTCTTTACGCATTGCTACTCCTTATCGAAAAAATACAAAATTCTCCCAGTTCCTCACGCCAAGGCGCCAAGACGCAAAGAACACAAAGGAGGCAGGAAGCTGCGTTGTCTTAATCTTGGCGTCCTTTGTGCCTTTGCGTCTCTGCGAGATTAATTCGAGTGTATCACAAATTTAGGTTTAATTAAAGCAAGCAGGGCGGGAAGAACGGTCAGGCTTACCAGGGCGCTGGAAATCATGGTACAGGCAATGAGCAGCCCAAAGTCGGCAAGCATAACAAAACGGGACAATAATAGCACTGCAAAGCCCGCCCCAACAGATACGGCATTAACGATAATGGCCTTGCCGGAACTGAAAAATACCCGTCGCAGGAAATCGTCCGTTCCGCCGGCTATTTTATATTCACGTTTATACGCCTCAAGGCAATGGATCGTATAGTCAACCCCCACACACACGGAAACAGCGCCCACCATTGAAGTGCCCAGGTTAAGTTTGATCCCCGCAAGACCCATAATGGCAAAGTTGAGTAAAATCGAAATGGACAGCGGCGTCATGGCCAGCAAGCCGCCCATCAGTGATTTATGGGCAATGGCAATAATAATAAAAATACTTAAAACAGAAAATACCATTGATATTATCTGAGACTGTATGACCAGATCGTTCAGGGAACTTTCCACCATGGTGGTGCCGCCCAGGGTAACATTTACGCCGGGGGGGAAATTTGCCGCCACATACTGTTCTATCTCGCGGAAAATGGCATGGCTGTCGTCCATTCCCAGGGTACGCAACTGCACCGTTGCTTTAATTGCCGTTGGTTCCAGGGGATCATTGGCATAATCGCCGATATTCCCCGACAACAGCACCAGATAATTGGCAATTAGCCGCTGTAATTCGGCAGAAGTTTCCTTACCATAGCGCTGCGGGTCAACAGGAATCTCGTAATACGATGCACCCTCGTAATTGACCTGCCGTTTCAGTTCCCAAATGAGATCATTGGCATTCATGCCCCGGAAATGATTCCCTGCCCGGTCAAACAACGCAAGCAGTTCATTGATGGTGTACACTGCATCGACGTAGTTGCCGACACGGTCGCCGACATGGTCGCCGGCTCCCCCACCCTGTTCTGCCTCAACAAAATCGTCAAAGCCAAAATCATCAAACCCAAAGCCAAAGCCGCCAAAACCAAAATCATCGGTGGATGCGGTTGATGCAGACGCCGTTGTTATGCGCAACCCGTCCGGGCTTTCACCGACGTTAAAGACCTGGTTGATCCGTTTGACCAAATCGGTAAAACCCATCACCTTGCCAACACCGGGAACTTTTTCCTGCAGAAAAACCGAAAGCCCGTCCATGGCGGCAAGGGTGTCGGGATGCAAAAGAACTTCGGTGTCTGCGTCCGCCACAACACTTATCACCTTGGAACCACCAAACTGCCGTCTGATAAAATTATCAGACCGGTAAATATCGGTGTCGGTTCTAAAGTATTCAACCATTACATTATCGACAATCAGCTTTGAAACGCCGTACAGCGAAAAGGCAATAACCAAAACAGCACAAAACAGTATGGTCTTTTTCCGCTGGGCGATGATCATCAGATTATCGGCCAGAACAACTTCTAATGCGGTGCTTTTATTTTGGGGTTTACCCGGTTTCAGCCGCGGCCCTCTCATCAACAGCAGCGCGGGAATAAGAGTCATGGTCACAGAAAAAGCAACTAACACCCCAAAGCTTGCAAAATAGCCATATTCACGGACTGGGGCAACTTTTGTAAAACAGAAAGAACAGAAACCGGCAAAAGTGGTTATCGCGGTAAGAAATACCGGCTTGCGCATCTTCATCATCACTGCAAGAACCAGTTCGCGGTGTTCTTCGACGCTCAATGAGTTGCCGCCCGCCTGCTGCTTTTGAACAGCGGCCAAATAATGGGTAAGCACATGGATGCCGTAGGCGTTGCCAATTGCCACCAGTATAACCGGCAGCACCGTGGTAATCACCGACAGTTTTATGCCAAATAAAGGCATGGCCCCCACCGCCCATATGACCGAAACAACGACGGTAAGCAGGGGCAGCACCACCGGCGTAAATCTGCGGAACGAGAAAAACAATACCAGTAACACGAGCAATGTTACCACCGGAACCAATAGTGTAAGGTCAGCGTTCATCGCCTCGCTCACGGTAGAGGAAATAACAGGCATTCCCGTTACATAGACGGCGGCATAACCAGCAAAGGTTTCATGGGCAAGGTCCCTAACCCGCATGATATATTCCGTTATTTCCGGCGAACTTGCCTCATCGGAGGCAATCGTCAATGGAATTAAAATTTGGGTCGCAGTAAAATCATCGGAATACAGCGCCCGCTCGTACATATTCCAGGAAAGCAGGCGGCGCTTTAATTCGGCAATTTCGGCAGGCGTACCGGAAAAACCAGTACCCACCAGCTTTTCCACGATAATGGCATCGCCGGAAGCGGTAATATATTCGGCGTTGATAAGGGACGTGACATCCCTGACAATGGGAATGTCCTCCAGCGCCTGGGTATACTCCCGCAAGCGGTCAAGAAACGCAGAATCAAAAACCGTGCCGTAACGCCGCTCCAGCCCTACCAAAATAAAAAAAGAGCTGCCAAACATACCGTCTATCCAACGGGAAGTTTCAAGGGCCGGATCATCATTGGGTACAAACCGGAGGTTATTGTTGTCCAGTTCGGCTCTGGGCAGCTGGAAGCCAAAAAATATCGTAATGACGGCAATAATTGCCACAATCAACCAGGGATAGGTATAGAGCTTGCGCATTTTTTCCTCACCATCATACATTAAATACTAAATTTACTGATCTCCTGCAAGAGTATATCAATGTCTTCCTTGTTCTTCTCGCTGATTTCATTGATTCGTTCAACAGTGGTATTGATATTGCCAATACCCAACGCAATGCCGCTTATATCGCTTGCCAGTTCGCCGGTAAGGCCTTCAAGGTTTTTGCTTTCATCGGCAACTTCGCGGCTTGCGGATTGAATTCCCTGCGAATTAGTGCGGACATTCCGGGCAACCTCGTTCGAGATAGTCATTGCCGCAAGCACTTCCTTGTTACCGGCATCCTGCTGTTCCATTGCATGCTGGATCTCCATACCCTGAGCGGAAACCGCATCGAAACCTTTTTCAATATCCCCAAATTGTTTCAAACTTGCCATGGTCGCAGTGCTGATCTTGTCAAGGGCATCTTTGATGTTTTTCAACACAACCGAAACAGTCTTGGCCTGCTGGCTTGAGGATTCGGCAAGTTTGCGGATTTCATCGGCAACGACCGCAAAACCCCGTCCCACATCGCCGGCGTGGGCCGCTTCAATGGCGGCGTTCATGGCAAGCAAATTAGTCTGGCTGGCAATAGTCTGAATAACCCTGTTTATTTCAAGCAGGCGTTCCGATTCTTTTGAAACTTCCTGAATATCCACCGATACTTTCCGCAGCGAAGCATTCCCCTCGGATGAAGCATTGCGCAGCCGCAGCAGGTCCTGTTCATTTCTGGTAAGACTCGCTGTAATCGAACTAATGTTGGCAATCATTTCTTCAATTGCCGAAGATGACCGGGAAGAGCTTTCCGCCTGTTTTTCTATATGTTCGTCAAGATTTTTAATATTGCTGATTACCTGACTTATGGCCGCATTGGTTTTGGCGACATTTCCAGACTGATTGGCGGATTTGGTTTTTATACCCTGAGTACTGGTATGTATACTGTTTATCACTTCCACCGAATCCTGCATCATGTGTTGCATTTCGATTCCGGTTGCAGAAAGCGTACGGGCCTTTTCGCCAATGGCTTTGATAAGGCCTTTAATACTTTCCTGAGTTTGCCCCAATGTCCGCATCATGTGGGCAAGCTCATCCTGGCCTTTCACGGTGATATCCTGGGTCAAGTCACCCTGCGCCAAAACTGTAAACACCTGAGAAGCCTGCTTTATGGGCGCAACTATCCAGCGGGAAAGGGCAAGCAGAATCACCGCAACAATACCAATCATCACCAGACATATACCAATAGCGACAATTTGGTTTGTCCGCTGCACCGCCTCCGATGCTTGATATTTTTCTTCATTGGGAACAAGCACCGCAAGCCCTATACCCGAATCATGCACTGAAACAGCAAGGGTATAACTGACCTCGTCAATGATAAAATTTTTATTGGTGATACTTTGGCCGGGACTAAGCCGCGAGAGTCCCGCAAGCCAACTGCCCCGTGGATAAGGAACAATATCAAAACTGTTTTCGCCGCTAATGGCAAAAGTGGCGCTATTAATAGTAGAAAAACCGGCAATTTTTGATGATGGAGTAGGCAGGGTAAAAGAATTGACCATTTCCTGTAAGGTCGAAAGGGAAACATCTACCGTTGCCACGCCAACGATATACCGGGAGTTACTGTAGATGGGCAGACATACTGAAACCATCAAGGCATCAAGGGAAGCATCGACATATAGTTCGCTCCAGTGATAGCGTGATTCCCGGGGAATGGCGCGGTTCCAGCCTCGGGGAAGGGCGAATTTATACCAGCCTTCGTCGTAGGTATCCACATCCCAGGCCCATTCGTTCCCGGCCCACTGGACATCTCTTTCGGAAGGAAGACTGCCGCCGGCGGTAAACACCTTACTGACAAAACAGTGGAAATCGTATATATCAGGATAGAAGGCATATGGCTCATAAAAGGCCCCGCCGCCCAATAAATACGGTTCCCGGGCAAAGGCGCTGCGATACTTGGCCAGCATAACCTCGGCCAAATCCCTCCGGCTTAAAATATCCTTGAGTTCATAGAAGGATTCTGCCAAATTCTGGGAAATACCTGAACTTGCCTGAATAGAATCAAGAAAAGCCTTAAACTTATAGAACGACTCCCCGGCCAGGGACTCATTATAACTTTCCGAAAAATCACGGGCAATTCGCTGCATTCGGACACTATTCACAAAAAACACGCCAAAACCGATAAATGAGGCAAAAGCCAAAACAAGAATAAGGAAAAGCACCTTATAGCGGATACTACTCATCAAAAATACCTCTGGACTATTGTAATATATTTTGCCTTTTTTGTCTGTATACCCCTTGACATTTTTGGTGAAAAAACGATAAAATTGACATAGTTAAGGTATTTGTTTGAAATTGAGAATTGTTCAAAAAAGTCCGTTGTATGTATCGGACACTGGTTCATGTTTAGGGATTCCGGTCTTGTCGTCTCTCCGTCTCTTTCTCCCTTACAACCATAGTATCTTATTTTCTCCGGTTTGTTTGACAGGGGGAATTTGAGGCGTTCGCTTGTGCGGGCGTGAATATTTGGACTATATGTCCACGCGTTTCCGGTAAAATTCCGGAAAAAGGATTTTTTTCGATGGCAAAGAAACTGTATGTTGGGAACCTCTCCTACAACACCACAGAGGATGGATTGCGGAATATCTTCGCTGCTTATGGCAATGTCGTTTCTGCAAAGATCATCACGGACCGTGATACCGGTAATTCCAAGGGTTTCGGGTTTATTGAGATGGGTAGCGATGAGGAAGCAAACGCAGCCATAGCAGGAACAAACGGAACAGAACTTGACGGGCGCCAGCTCCGCGTCAATGAAGCAATGGACAAACCCGCTCGCCGGGACGACCGCCGCGGCGGCGGAAACTGGTAGCCAAAAGAAAATGAGGAATGAGAAGTGAGGAATGAGAAGCGTTGTTCGTAGATAGGCGAGTTGTCAACACGCTTATATGACGAACAACTATCTTTAATTCCTCATTCCTCATTACTCATTACTCATTCCTATGATCCCTCTTCTCGAAAAGCTGGAAAAAATCGGCATTGTGCCGGTGGTTAAGATCGATGATGTCGAAAAAGCGGTTCCATTAGCAAAAGCGCTTGTGGCAGGGGGTATTCCCTGCGTTGAAATTACCTTCAGGACGGCACAGGCAGAAGAATCCATCAGACGCATAGCCGCAGAAGTCCCTGAAACACTGGTGGGAGCAGGAACAGTACTCACCACCGAGCAAGCCGACCGCGCCACTGCCGCGGGGGCGCAATTCGTTGTCAGCCCCGGCTTTAACCCCACCGTTGTAGCCCATTGTATTCAAAAAGGCATTCCCATTGTCCCCGGCTGCGCCAATCCATCGGATATAGAACAAGCCCTTGCATTTGGCCTTGAGGTGGTAAAATTCTTCCCTGCGGAACAGGCCGGAGGTTTGGCGTACATTAAAGCCATTGCCGCCGCATATCCAAACCTTAAGTTCATGCCCACCGGCGGCATCAATGCGGACAATATCGCCGCATATATAGCCTTTGATAAAGTGCTTGCCTGCGGCGGCTCATGGATGGTCGGCGCCGACCTTATCAACACCGGCAATTTCGCAAAAATTACCGCCTTGTCACAGGAAGCGGTACTGCAGATGCTGGGTTTACGGGTTATCCGCATCAGCAACGGACAGCTTACCCTGACAACCAACACCCTTGCCCGCGCCATAGCCTACCTGGAACGCAGCGGCATAACCCTTGACTACGACAGTGCCACAAAAGACCCCAAAGGCACTATCCTAACCATTAATTTCAAAGAACAATTCCTTAACACCATAGTGCAATAAGTTGTATTTTCAGCAATACCGATATGCCAAAGCGCGGAAGCCATCTCGCTTGATGCTGCCCAGCCGGGTGAAGCCCGGCGGTTTTCTGCGGTCGAAGCGTTCTGCGTCTGATGAGCCAAATGCGACAAGGAAAATGCCATTAGTGACAAGCAGCGGCGGCAGGGCATCCCACAGGGCGGCAAGCTGGTCTACTTCCTTGGGCAGCGAGCTTTGCGGCAGCAGCTCGGGGAAGGCAGCAATGAGGGCGTAAGGCTGCCCGCCTGCCGCTTCGAGTAAGGCCGTCTTGCCCAGTTGCAGATCGGCAACGGGTACAATGGCAGCTGCGCCAGTATTATGCCGCGCCGCCTCCAACCCCAGAATATTCCTCCCGGACAGAATCAAAGATGGTTCGTGCTGGTTCGTGGTAAAATATTGAAGCAAAAAGCAGGGGAAGAAGCCCTGATCGGGTTCATGGACAAGCAATGGGCCATTGTCAATAGCCAGTTTTTCCAGTCCAATGCGGGTAATCAGTTTTGCCATTGCCAATACGGCACCGCCGGGCTCGTCAAAGCCGCCAGCCCCATGAATCGTTTCAATGCTAACAGGAATTTTTTCGATAACACTGGTTGCAACAGCACGCGCATAAAACGAATACCGCTCAAGAAAAACCGCCCCTTTGTCCTCTGTTCTTTGTTCTTTGTTCTTTGTTCCGGTATACACAAACACATTATGACCGGAGCCTTTTTGTTCCAGCACCAGTTCCGCGCTGGCAGTAATCTGTTCCCGGAACAAATCCGCCAGGGTATGTACAACCACCAGTATAACCTTGCCGTCAGGATTCAAAAGGCCTGCCGAGCGGCGGACAAAATCTTCCAGTACCGGCATCCCGGCCTTTGCGGGAATATTGCTGAGAATATAGTCCCAGCGGCCGGGGCCGGCAAGCAGGGGTTCGGTGTGGGCTTCCAATGCCGATGCAGGGATGCCGTTTTTCGCGGCATTATGCAGTGTTACCAACCGGGCCAGCTCGTCCCGATCCTGAGCGCGTATATACACCTGCGGTGCCACCGCAGAAATTGCCCCGGCGGCGCATATACCGATAACGCCCACGCCGCAGCCGGCATCAAGGATCCGCTGCGGCGGGGTCTTGCCCGCTGCCGCATCCTCATCCAAAACCCGTGAAAAAACCTTCAACAAAAGCTGTGTTCCCGCATCAATGCCGGCAGAACTAAACAGCCCCTGCGAAAGATCAAAATTAAAATGGATACCCCTGAATTTAAAAAAAACAGTTTTGGTTACGAAATTACGTATTTACTCGCTCCACGTATTCGTTGGTTTCGGTGTTGACCAGGATTTTTTCGCCCTGCTTGATAAACAGGGGAACCCGCACGGTCAGGCCGGTCTCGGTTACCACCGGCTTGGTAGCGCCGGAAACGGTATCGCCTTTGATATAATTTTCACTTTCGGCAACCGTAAACGCCACTTTGTAGGGTATTTTGATATCAATAACCTTTCCTTCCCAGATTATCAGCTCGTAGGTGTCCCCTTCCATAAGGTAGAACTTTTTGTCTTCATGCTCTGCAATGGGCACTTCGTACTGTTCATAAGACTGGTTATCCATGAAATGATAATTGTCCTGATCCGTATATTGGTATTGACAGTTATGAATCTCTACCTGAGCATCCTCAACTTCCTGCTGGGTGGGAATGGTCATGGTCAGCACCGAGCCGTCTTTGATGCTTTTCATTTTTACCCGCGCAACCGCAGTTCCCTTTCCGGGATTATGAAATTCCCGTTCAACCACCAGATAGGGCTGCCCCTTCTGCAACAAACAACTGCCTCTGACAATATCTCCGCCTCGTATCATTGTTTCCTCGTACTTATAATAGATTTTCTTTATTATAACTGTTAAGATACATTGTGATCAAGTATCTGCTGTTTGATTTGGACAATACCCTGTACTCGCGCAACTATGGGCTGGAATATAATGTAAGCTGCCGTATAATGGAATTTACCGCCGCTTTTTTGGGCATAACGCCTGCAGAGGCAAAGCAGCAACGCAAGGCCACAATACGCCAGTACGGCACCTCTCTGGAATGGCTTTTGATGAAAGGCCTTACCGATGTTGAGGCTTATTTTGCCGCCGTCCACCCCAAAAACGAAGCGGACTCCCTGCCTCGCGATCCCCAACTGCGGGCATTTCTCCTTGGCATCCCCATTCCCAAGGCAATCCTTACCAATTCCCCCAGGGAACACGCCGATTTGATTCTGGACAAACTGGGAATAAGCGATATTTTTACCCATATTTTTGATATACGGCAATGCGGCTTCCGGGGCAAACCCCATCGGGATTTTTTTGACCATGCGCTGCAAACACTGGGCGTCGATATTGCGGATGTGCTGTTTATCGATGACTACCCCATTTATGTCGAGGGGTTTCTGGCGATTGGCGGCAATGGGATTCTGCTGGATGAAAACAATAAACACCAAAATTACCCTTCGCCTAAAATCCGGGAACTAAAAGAGATTGTGAATTTTCTCCCATTTTCTCACGCCAAGACGCAAAGACGCAGAGATCGCCAAGATAATAAATAACGCGGATTTCTGCCTCCTTTGCGCCCTTTGTGATCTTGGCGTCTTTGCGTGAGCTTTTGCAAAAAAAATTATTATTTCAGTTCAGCGAGGAAGGTGCTGCTTTTGGGGTCGCGGTCTTTTTTGATGGCGGCGGTTACCATGGCGCCGGAGTGCGTTTTTTCGATGGTGTTTTTTTCGCCGGTGAGCAGAACCAGGCCTTGCGATGAACAGCAGTAGCGGCCAAAGTGATTGGGCGGCACGGGGAAGGCATCGGAGATGACGCGCAACACCGAACTATTTCCGCTGTCCACTTCCCTACTCTTCATTTCTCCAACAAATAAAAAGCTCAATGTTGCGCGTTCTTTGGGAAGTCTTGCTGCCTGAGACAGGCGGTGCAGGGTCTGGGGAGCGTTATCGGTTTCAAAGGCAAAATGACACCAGCGTTTTGCGGGCATACCGGCTGTACAAGGACACACCTGATCGTGAGGGCACGGTGAAACGGGCGAGCGGCCGCACTCAATAAATGCGCTGCGCAACAGGCTGATAAATTCCCCGCAGCGGGGAAAACCGGGTTCCACGACCAGAAAGCCGCCGGCTTTACTGCCGGCAAAGCCATTCAGCAGCCGAACTGATTTTTCTGCGCTGTACTGCAGGTTGTCCGATCTGGTACGCGAAATATCGCCGTACATTTCATTAAATACATTTATCGCGCACACCAATGCGGATGGTTTTGCTTTTACGGTGGCAATGTCACCTTTAATCGTATGAATCTTCCACGGGCTATTTTCGCCGGCAAGCGCGGCAAACAATTTTTTACCGGCATCCAGCGCCGGCCCGCTGCGGTCGATGCACTGGAACTCAAGCGGCAGGGAGCGCAAATCGGGGCGGGAAATCCACAGCGCCAGAGCAAGGGTAAGCGGCCCGCAGCCTAAATCGGTCACGCGATCATTTGCGGCAAGGGACAGGTCAAGACCGGGCAGCAAACGGCACAGGCGGTACAGGTTCCACGGTACAAAAAAGCGAAGGTATGCCGACAACAATGGCGACCGCCCCAGATAAGAAAGGCTGCGCTCTCCCCTGCCGGCAGTCAGCAGCCGTGAAAGCTCCGCCACACTCGCCGGCAAGTCGGCCCGAAACCGCCCCGGCAACGGAAAAACCGTATCAATCAACGCCGGAATAACATCAAGTTGACGGCGAAGATCCGGCAACAGCGGCGCAAAAAGCGTATCAGTCACCTTTTTTATCTTCTTTTTTCTTGCTGGATGCCCGGATGGTAACTTCAACGGGGATAAGGGAAAAACCAAGGTCTTTGCGGATTTTATTGCGCAGGTAGGAAATATACGATTCGCTGACTGCGTGGATGCGTGAGGTGAAAATAATAAATTGTACCGGATTAGCCGAACTTTGCACGGCATATTTTACATTGAAATGGGTGCGGGGGCCGGAAGGAGGAGGCGTTTCCTCCAGCCAGCGCCGGAGGGCCTGATTCAAACGGCCTGTTTCGATTTGCGTGGTAAGCTGGCCGTACATGGATATTGCCGTAGAAAGCAATTTGTCCACGCCATTGCCGTCTTTGGCGCTGACCGGCACAATGGGCGCATATTCCATTTTGCCAAACAAAAACCGAATACGGTCGCAGGTGGCCTCAAAAGTATTTTTAACCTGCGGCATGGTGTCCCATTTGTTAAGCGCCATAATGATACCCCGGCCCTTGTCGTGGGCCAAAGCGGCGATTTTTTTATCCTGCTCGGAAAGTCCTTCCTGGGCGTCTATCAGCAACACCACAATGTCAGCCTGATCAATGGTTTTTATGGCGCGGTTTACCGAATAGTATTCGATGTTTTCGGTTACCTTGGCTTTGCGGCGTATGCCGGCGGTGTCAAGAATTACAAAATCGCGGGACTTCCAGCGGAAGTTTCCTTCAACCACATCGCGGGTGGTGCCGGGAATGTCGCTGACAATGGAGGCATTGGACGAAGTAAGCCGGTTGGACAATGTTGACTTGCCGGTGTTGGGCTTTCCCAAAAGGGCTATGCGCACCGGCCGGCGTTCTTCGACCGCTTCCTCCACTGCGGAAAAATCAAGACGATCGATAATTTCCTGTTCCAGATCGCCCACATTGTCGCCATGCTCGGCGGAGATCATAAATATTTTTTCAAAGCCGTAAGACAAAAGGTTCCAGGAATCGGCGGCCAGCCTGCCTCCTTCGGTTTTGTTCACTGCAACAATAATCCGCTTTTGGTATGGACGCAGCAGGCCGATAAATTCTTCGTCCTCAATGGTAATCTCTCCCGCTTCAAGCAGCAGCACGATAAGGTTTGCTTTTTTGATAACATCCAGCGTTTTTTCGATGACTAAATCATCAATGGTACTATCTGCCGAACGATCCAGTTTATAGCCGCCGGTATCAATAAGCCGCAGTGGTTTACCGGCAACAAAACCGTCAGTCGCAACTGGATCACGGGTAACACCGGGTGTTGGATCGGTAATGGCTCTGCGTTTGCGAAGCAGGCGGTTAAAGAGCGTGGACTTTCCCACATTGGGACGTCCTACCAATGCCACAGCGGGAAGATTACAGTATTTTTTGGATATATCAAATTCCATGTTTATCAGGCTTATACGTTATCCGTCATCCATTTTTGCACCGCAGCCCGAACTTCTGCAATGGAACGTCCATACAAACATTCAGCCGCCAGCGCCCGGCAGGATGCCAGACTGGTTCCCCGAATAATTTTTTTGATCTGGGGAATCAAAGATGCGGTCATGCTAAATTCGTCAAGGCCCAGTCCAATCAGTATTGCGGTCGCCATGGGATCCCCCGCAAGCTCTCCGCACATGGCGGCTTTAATGCCCCTTTCATGAGCCGCGTCTATGATCCGTTTCAGAAAACGCAATACCGCCGGGTGATGCGACTCGCCCAGATAACTTACTTTTTCATTGCCCCTGTCTACAGCCAGGCTGTATTGGATCAGGTCATTAGTACCAATCGAAAAGAAATCGGCCTTTTCGGCAAGAATGTCGGCGATCATTGCGGCGGAAGGAATTTCAATCATCACGCCGGTTTCAATGGTTTCAGCGTAAGGCTGCCCTTTCTTTTTACATTCGGATCGAGCCTCATCAAAAAGGGCGCTGGCCTGTTCCAGTTCTTCAATACCGGAGATCATGGGAAACATAATGCGCGCATTACCGTGCACACTGGCCCGCAATATAGCCCGCAGCTGCACCTTGAACAATGCAGGGTTGGCAAGGGACATACGAATGGCCCGCCATCCCAGAAGCGGATTTTTTTCATCGTGGGTCAGGAATTCCGGGATAATCTTATCCCCTCCCAGATCCACAGTTCTAATCGTCACCGGCAAATTACCCATAACGTTCAGGACATGGCTATACGCATTGTACTGCACTTCTTCCCCGGCAGCCTTACCCGGCGTTAGAAAAAGAAACTCCGAACGGTACAGGCCGATACCTTCGGCGCCATGATGGAGCGCCTGTTCGGCTTCTTCGGGCAAGCCAATATTCGCTTTCAGCGTTACCCGATGCCCGTCAGTTGTCTCCGCGGGAAGTTCCCGCAGGGCAATAAGCTGATCTCTTTGACTGCGCTGCCTTTTATCCTCATCTTCCTGCTGCGCCAAAGTCTGGCTGTCGGGATCGAGTACCACAAACCCTGTTGTACCGTTCAATGCAATTATTTCACCATCCTTGATCGTTTTGGAAAAATCGGAAAGCCCCAGAACCGCAGGAATATTGAACGCCCGCGCAATAATCGCCGTATGACTGGTTCTGCTTCCTTCATCCAGCGCGATACCCTTTACATGGGATTTGTCCATAACCAGCGTGTCGGAGGGCATAAGGTTATGGGCAACAAGAATCACATCCTCATCCAGTTCAGCAAGGGAAGAACGGCTGTTTTCCACAAAAAGCAGGTGGCCGATTATGCGACGGGATACATCGGCAATATCCACCGCCCGTTCCCGAAAAGCAGGATCCGGCGATGACATCAATTCCTGACCGATTTTCCGCGCCATTTCCCACACAACCCATTCGATATTGTGCAAACTTTTTTTGAGATGTTCCTTTATTTGTTCATGAAAATCAACATCTTCCAACATGAACAAGTGAGCCTGAAAAATACTGGCTTGTTCCTGACTCATCTCCCGGCTTGCCCGTTCATACAGGGCCGTTACTTCCTCCACCGATTTGGCATAGGCCTCCTGCAGCCGCCCCCATTCGGAATCTATTTCCGCCTTTGTAATGGTAAAACAGGGGATTTCAGGGATTTCATTTTCCGCATACACAAAAGCCTTGCCCATAGCAACGCCTGCGGATGCCGGAATGCCGGTAAATATCTTCATTTGAAGATAAGGATAGCAAAAAAAGGGGGCGAAGGCAATATGGTTTGGGGCTACTATGAGTATACTTAGGCACAGAGGAATGGGGGAATTTACGAGTTTTTCACAAAGAAGTTACTTTTTTGCAATGGGTGGTGCTGGCGGAGCTGGCGGCGGAGATGGCCGAGAGATTTTAACCGCCGGTTGCATTTTCGAAATGCCTGAGTTTCGGCCATTTCCAATAACGACAGATATAGGTTGCGGTTCCTTACGATTCATTTTTTGCCTCCACAATATTAATATACTAAACCAGTACTAAAAAATCAATATAGAGCTATCCAACAAGTATCGTTCGAATAGTTTTTATATTTCTTTCGTAAAATAATTAATTGCGAATGAAGAAAATGATGATTGACAGTATCTGACAAAAGAAAAAAGTTGCTGTTTCTAATCTGTACTTGTAAAAATGGTGACACCATGTATGTAAAGTATGCTCACCCGCAAATTTTCACACAAAGGCACAGGGGCACCAAGGCACGGAGGAATGCCTTTCCTTTTTTCTCTTCCTCCGTGTCTCCGCGCCTTGGTGCCTTTGTGTGAAAAATTCGGAAAAAAAATTCTAAAGCACTAATGCAAAACGCCAGTTTCCGCCATATAGAAGGGTATGAAGACAAATAACAAATTCAAGGACAGTGTTTTCGCAATGCTGTTCAGTGAGCCCGCGGTGCTGCGGGACTTGTACTGCGCGATTGGGGATGTGTCCCTGCCGCCAGACACGCCGGTTTCCATTAACACACTCGAAAATGTGCTGTTTATGGATTTCATTAATGATATTTCGTTCGAAATAGGC
>WQXQ01000017.1 GCA_009784775.1 Treponema sp. | reverse complement strand
ATTGCGTTTACGGTAACGATATTGGGTGGCATATTGAAGGTGTAAATTCCGCTGCCTGACACTGTTTCATTGGCGGTTGGGCCAGTTGGGTTAAAGGTGAATTCGACAAACCGGTATCCCGTAGTAGCGGTCGGTGTCAGGGTAATGGGTGTCGCTGCGGTAGCCGGGCCTGGAGGGCTGATGGTGAAATCGCCGTTTGCATGGGTGCCTTTGTTAATAGCGTATGTGTCCGCCGGTATTTCTTCAAATATTGCGTTTACGGTAATGTCGCGGTTCCGCATATTGAAGGTGTAAATCCCGCTGCCCGGTGCTGTTTCCGTAATGGATACACTGGGATTGGCAGGAGTATAGGTAAATCTGTCAAACTGGTATCCACTCGTAGTAGCGGTAGGTATCAGTGTCAGGGTAATGAGTGTACCCTCAGTGACGAGACCTACAGGATCGATAGTAAAATCGCCGTTGACATGAGTGCCCTTGGTAATACTGTATGTAGGTGCAGGTGTGGTGTTTTCTCCATCTGCTTCCGGACAGGCAGTGATTAGCAAGCCTGCAATTATACTTACCATGAAAAGCACCGTGGTAAGCGACCTTTGTCCATTTGTTTTCATATGTATACCCTCTTGATAATATAATGTTACCTTACAACATATCACGAATATATCCATCTGTCAAATAATATTTATGTCAAATAATATGTATTAGGGTAGTTCCATTTGAAACCGTTGTGTTTCTCTGTACGTTATGCCGGTTTTTATGGTATACTACATTGTCATGCGAGTTAGACAAAAAAGCTGTTTGGGTATTTTTTTCATATTGCTCTGTACTGTGCTTACCGCCTGTTCTTCAAAGCTGGGCTGGGGGGTATTGCTCTGGTCAACCGAGGAGCCGCCTATTGCATCGGGGACAGTATTGCCGGTGTATATCCGTTCCAATGTCAATAAAGTATGGGTGGTTGGTATTCCCGAGGGCCTGCGGAGCAGCAAAAATGGGATGAATAAGATGGAAATTCCGCTTTCTCATCTTGAATTGGTGGGAAGCAGGAAAAAGGCGTTTGCGCGGGCACAACGATTTGCGCCGTATGCGCTCCAATATGCGGAAAATTTACAGGATGGCCTGCCAATCCGGGATAATCCCGATAATAACGCCCGGCGGGTTTACCGGCTCAGAATCGGCGAAATGGTGAAAATTCTTTCGGTGGCAAAGGGTGTTCCGGCAATCAGCGCCACTGGAGATCCTTTGCCGGGCGATTGGTACCAGGTGCTGACCAGTGACGGCAGCGTAGGTTATTGTTTTTCTTACCGGCTTAGGCTGTTTGAGCATTCCGGCGGGCCGCTTGTTGCCGTTGTGCCTGTAGTAAGTCAGGAGACGGCTGATCCCGATCTTGATATTCTGATGTCAAAAAAATGGCTGCCCGAATTATACTCCACAATGGTCAATAGCAGGCGAATCAATCTTGAAGACTTGTCCCGCCGCTGGCGCTTTGATCCGGGACAGGAGACCGGCACTGCCCGGGTTTTTGTACCCGGTTTTGATCGGAATTTTTCATATACAACTATACGTTCAGATGGTCAACGCGCATGGCGTTTTGAAGGAACCAATTTGCAAATGCAGCTGCGTTCCGACAATGTTCTTGCAGTACAGTTTATCGAAGGCGGCGGCGGCATGAGGACGCTGCTCTTTGTTTCTTTGCCCATTAGTATTGACGATCTTATCATACAGGAAAGCGCCCGTCGCGAAAGGTTGTACAGCGCCATTTACAGTCAGGGGCCGGTTTTTACCAGTAATAATTTTGGCGTTATCGTTTTTGAGGAAGACGGAAGTTTTACATGGAGCGGGTACGATTTGCTTGTTCCCCAAATTATCCCCGAATCTGTTGACGGACGCGGTACGGTTTCAATGGATCTTTTTCTTGGCCCGGCTCTGGAGGATCGGTACAACGGAGCGTTCACCATGCGTTTTACCGGAAATAATTACGGAACCGCAGCGGTACTGCGCTGTATGTATGTGCTTGATAATCAGGGTTTCCGTATTGAGGTTGTTCCTGAATCAAGTATGGAAGACATTACCGTTATGCGCCGCGCCGCCTCGCCTATGGTTCTGTACTTTTTTAAGGATTCGGAGCTGTGGTGAGTCATGGCCTTTGTACAGTTTTCAAAAGTTTCCCTCGCATTTGGTGATCGTGATATTCTGAAAGATGTCAGCCTGCACCTTGCTGCAGGCTCAAGGGCATGTCTTGCCGGGGCAAATGGTTCGGGAAAATCAACATTGATGAAGGTGATCGCCGGTGAACTGTCCGCCGATTCCGGCGATCGGGCCATGCAGCGCGGTACGCGCGTTTCCTATCTGCCCCAGTCGGGAATAGTGCATCGGGGGAAAAGTTTGCGGGATGAGGCGGAGACGGTCTTTGCCCCCATGCGGGCGCTGCTTGCCGAAGCGGAAAAAATCGGCGGCTTGCTGGAATCGGCGCAGAGTGACGGCGGTTCGGTGGCGGCTCTGGTGGAAGAGCATCACCGTCTGCAGGAACAGGTTGAACATTCCGGCTACTATCACCGTGAAGCGCTTATTGGTTCAGTGCTGACGGGTCTTGGCTTTGCAAGCGGAGATATGGATCGGGATACCGGTGAATTTTCCGGCGGCTGGCAGATGCGCATTGCTCTGGCAAAAGTGCTGCTGGAGCAGCCGGACATTCTGCTGCTGGACGAACCAACCAACTACCTTGACATAGAGGCCCGCACCTGGCTGGAAAACTGGCTGAAAAAATTCCCCGGCGGCTGCCTATTGGTTTCTCACGATCGTTATTTCCTTGACGTTACCGTTAACGAGGTGTATGAGGTTTTTCAGGGGAACCTGAAACGCTATGCAGGCAACTACAGCGCCTACGAAAAAATACGGCAGCAGGAACTTGCCGGTTTGATGAAACGGTATGCGGAACAGCAGGAAGAAATTGTTAAAACCGAAGCGCTTATTCGCCGGTTTCGCTACAAGGCCAGCAAGGCGGCCTTTGCCCAGGAATTAATCAAACGTCTGGAAAAAATGGAACGCGTCGAGATTCCCGAAAGCCTCAAAAAAATACACATTACCTTTCCGCCGCCGCCCCATTCGCCGCGGGTTGCCCTGACCATTAACGGCCTTGGCAAAAGCTATGGGGACAGAAACGTACTTTCCGGCCTTGACCTGAGCATCGATTCCGGCGAGCGGCTGGTGGTGGTTGGCCCCAACGGCGCCGGCAAAACCAGCCTGCTGCGCATCATTTCCGGCAGCGACCATCATTTTGAAGGCACCGTACAATTCGGGCAGGGCATTAGTGCAGGCTATTTTTCACAAGACGCCGCTGAAGCGATGACCGGCAGCGAGCAGGTGCTTGAATTCATGGAAGCAGAGGCGCCCATGGCGTTAATTCCCAAAGTGCGGGATATGCTGGGAGCATTTTTGTTCCGGGGCGATGATGTGTACAAGCCGGTTTCGGTGCTTTCCGGCGGCGAAAAAAGCCGTCTTGCCCTGCTGCGTATGCTGCTTAAACCCATGAACCTGTTAATTCTTGACGAGCCGACCAACCACCTTGACCTTAACTCAAAGGACATATTGCTGGATACCCTTGCACAATTCAAAGGAACTATTATTTTTGTTTCCCACGACCGCGCCTTTATGGAAGCCCTTTCCACCAAAACGCTGGAACTTTCCCCCGGCTCAGGAATTCAATGTCCCGCCCGCGCAAAATTATTTTATGGCAATTACGGTTATTACCTGGAAAAAATTAACGGTGATACCACTAATGATAACCCAATCACTGACAATACCATGATCGCAGCAAATACCCGCACATTTGCCGCTGAACATCGAATGCAAGGCAAGCAGCGTCAAGCCGAAATCCGGCGGCTTGAACGGCAGGAAGCGGAAGTCCTCAGCGCCATCGAAAAACTGGAAACCGAAAAATCCTGCAGGGAAGCGGAACTGTCCAGCCCCGCAGTATACGCAAACGGAGAAAAGGCAAAAATCGTTAAGCAAAAACTGGACGAATGCAGCGCCGCTCTTGCGGCAAAAACCGGTGAATGGGAGACGCTTGCGGCGCAGCTGGAATCGCTCAGGGCCGATTCCTGAAAACCCCATTCCCCATCCCCTGATATTCTGCTATACTGTACGGCATGAATATTTTAATCATCGGTGGGGCCGGGTATATAGGCAGTCACATTGCGAAAGAATTTCTGGATCAGGGGCATTGCGTTACCGTATATGATAACCTTTCCAGCGGCTTGCGGGAAAACCTGTTTCCAGCGGCTGCGTTTGTCCATGGTGACATACACGATTATCCCGGTCTTGTGCAGGTAATGAAAGAAGGCTTTGTGTCCGCGTCTTTTGATGCAGGCTCGTCTTTTGACGCGCTTATTCATCTGGCTGCTTCCAAGGCGGCCGGTGAATCCATGCTGAAACCGGAAAAATATTCCCGCAACAATATCATGGGAACGCTGAATATTCTCAATGCCGCATCGGAAACCGGCATCAAAAATATTGTGTTTTCTTCGAGCGCGGCTGTGTACGGCGAGCCTGAATATTTGCCCATTGATGAAAAGCACCCTACCAGGCCGGAAAATTACTATGGCTTTACCAAGCTGGAAATTGAACATTTTCTGGATTGGTATGAAAAACTTCGGGGCATACGGTATGCCTGTCTGCGCTATTTCAATGCTGCCGGTTATGATGTGCAGGGCCGGATTAAAGGATTGGAACAAAATCCAGTGAACTTGCTGCCGGTGGTTATGGAAACTGCCTGCGGCATAAGGCCGGAAGTGCAGATATTCGGAAACGACTATGACACGCCGGATGGAACCTGCATACGGGATTATATCCATGTCAGCGATCTTGCCGCCGCCCACGTTGCCGCGCTGGATTATATCAGCACAAACGAAAAGAGCTTTATGGTGAATCTTGGCAGCGGAACAGGCAGTTCTGTACTGGAGGTTATCGAAATCGCGCGGAAAGTAACCGGCAAACCCATCCCTGTAAAAGTCGTTGGCAGGCGGCCCGGCGATCCGGCAAAACTCGCCGCGTCTTCCGCCCGCGCTCACGAGTTGTTAGGCTGGAAGGCCCGGTATTCTGACATGGAAACGCTCATCCAAACCAGTTGGGGAGTATATAGTAAAAATGAGGAATGAGGAATGAGGGAACAAATATTTGCGTGGATTGATGGTGCGGTTTCCCTTGCAGTGGAATTACAAACTGAACTGACTAAACGGCCGGCGGTGTCTCCTGATTCGGGGGGCGAGGGTGAACTGGATAAATGTGTCTTTCTTGAGAATTGGCTGCGAGCTCAGGGCATTACCCAACTGGAACGTTACGATGCCCCGGATGAACGCGCCAAAGGCGGAATACGCCCCAACCTCATCGCCACCATTCCCGGCAGCGAAGACGATTCGCACGGCCGTTTATGGATTATTAGTCATACTGATGTAGTGCCGCCGGGTGAAATTTCGCTCTGGAAAACCGATCCATGGACGGCGGTAGAGGCGAAAGATCCGCCCGGGCATCGGATTATTGGCAGGGGAGTAGAGGACAACCAGCAAGGGCTGACATCTTCGGTGCTGGCGGCGCTGGCTTTGATCAAACTGGGACTGCAGCCCCGTCGGACACTCAAGCTGCTGTTTGTTGCCGATGAAGAAGTGGGCAGCAAATTCGGCATAGGCTGGCTGGTGCAGAATCACCCCGGCTTGTTCCACAAAAACGATATGGCGCTTATCCCCGACGGAGGCGACTCAAAAGGCGAAACGATTCAGATTGCCGAGAAAAATTTAATATGGGCGCGTTTTGTCACCAGAGGAGTGCAGGCCCACGGTTCCCGGCCGGATCAGGGCGTAAATGCCCACCTTGCCGGCGCTGACCTTGCCCTGCAGCTGCACCACCGGCTTTCCGAGCTATTCGGTGAACGCGACAGCCTTTTTGAACCAAACTATTCCACCTTTCAGCCGACCAAAAGAGAGGCCAATGTCCCCAATATCAATACCATCCCCGGCGAAGATGTATTCTGCATGGATATGCGGGTTCTTCCCCGGTATCCGGTACGCACAGTGTTAGGCGAAATTGATCGCATCACAGGGGAACTTGCCGCCGCACATAATGTTACGATTGAGTACAGCCTGGTCCAGTCAAGCGAGTCCCCGGCCACCCCGGCGGAAGCCCCGCTGGTTCAGTCCCTTGCCGCAGCTATTGCCCAGGTATACGGCATAACAGCCCATCCCATTGGCATTGGCGGTGGCACCGTAGCGGCGGACCTGCGCCGGACAGGCATCGACTGCGCCGCCTGGGCACGGGTGGCGGAAACTCTGCACCAACCCAACGAATATGTCCTGCTGGAAAACATCCTGGGCGACGCCAAAGTTATGGCGCTGCTGGCGTTGGCTTGATTCGGGTAAAATCCCCCCAAAACCAGTTGACAATAAGTTCAAAAATCTGCATTGTACACTAAGAAATCAATAAATGAGTGGGCGGTTAGGTATGCCGCGCTGTGGGACCCGGCGCTATTGCACCTGCAAGGGAGGCTGGAAGAAACAGATTGAAAGGAAGCGATGTAGTCATCGGAGAGGTTTCTAAATCTTTCGATACTTTTAGAGTGCTCAACAATGTGAGCCTTGAAATTAAAAAAGGGGAGTTTTTTTCTCTTTTGGGGCCTTCGGGCTGCGGGAAAACAACCCTATTACGGATAATTGCCGGTTTTGAACAGCCAGACTGCGGTGTGGTTACTTTTGACGGGCAAGATGTAGTGTCTGTTCCGCCCAACCGGCGGCAGGCCAATACGGTATTTCAAAATTATGCCCTTTTTCCGCATCTTTCGGTATTCGAAAATGTTGCCTTTTCGTTACGATTGAAAAAGGCGCCAAAAAGCGAAGTCGAGAGTAAGGTGGGCGAGTACCTGCGTCTGGTACAGCTTGAGAGCCACGCCCACAAAAAGCCCAACCAGCTTTCCGGCGGGCAGAAACAGCGGGTAGCCATTGCCCGCGCCCTGATAAACGAACCGCGGGTGCTGCTGCTGGACGAACCGCTTTCCGCGCTGGACGCCAAACTCCGCCAGCATATGCTGATTGAACTGGACGAAATTCACGACAAAATCGGTATTACCTTTATTTACGTTACCCATGACCAGCAGGAAGCGCTTTCGGTATCCGACCGGCTGGCGGTAATGAATCAGGGCGATGTATTGCAAGTTGGTACCCCCCACGAAATTTACGAAAGCCCCGCCACCGATTTTGTCGCCCGCTTCATTGGCGAAACCAATCTGTTTGACGCGACCGTGGTCAGCGTGGAAAAGATGAACCGGGATTGGGTTGAGTACATGATCGAGCTGGACATTCCCGAACTGGGACGGATAAAAGTAACCACGGTTGATGAAGTCAGGACTGGCCAAACCGTGAGCTTTACCATACGGCCGGAAAAAATTGTTATCACCACGGATCGGCCTGCAACAAAACGTGAAGATATAAACCTTTTTCAGGGAATGGTGGATGAGCCGATTTATTCCGGTTTCCAGACCAAATTCTATGTTAAGGTAATGCAAAAGACCATCATCAGGGTGATTAAGCAGCATGCCAATTATTCAGACGAAGGACCTGCCATAAAGTGGAAGGACACGGTTTTCCTTTCATGGAGCGCCGACGACGGCTATATTGTCGAGGTGAAAAATTGAAGCCGGAAAAGGGCAGCAGGAATTTAGGCAACCTGTATTCAGGCCCCATGGCAATTTGGTTCAGCCTTTTTTTCCTTGCTCCCATTGCCATTATCATCATCTACAGTTTTCTCAAGAAAGGCCTGTACGGCGGCGTTGAAGCTGAGTTTTCGCTGGAAGCGTACCGCTATTTGGGCGATAGAATTTTTCTGGGTATTACATTCCGCACTCTGGTTACCTCATTCTTTGCGACCATAATCACCATCTTTATCGCCTTGCCCTGCGGTTACTATATGGCAAGAAGTAAAAACCAGACATTCCTGCTGCTGCTCATCATCATTCCTTTCTGGACCAATTTTTTGATTCGGGTATTTGCCTGGATGAACATTCTGGGGAATAATGGTTTTCTGAACGAATTTTTGTTATTCGTTGGATTGAACGATGAACATATCCAATTTCTTTACAACCAAAAAGCGGTGGTACTGGTATTGGTGTATATGTATCTGCCGTATGCGATACTGCCGCTGTTTTCCAGTATCGATAAATTTGATTTTTCCCTGCTGGAAGCCGCCCGCGATCTGGGAGCTACCAAAATCATCTCCATGATTAAAATTTTGCTGCCCAGCATCCGGGGCGGTATTTTTACCTCGGTATTGTTTACGTTTATTCCCATTTTTGGCGCGTATGCCGTGCCGTTACTGGTGGGCGGCAAAGATTCCTATATGCTGGGGAATGTCATCGCCGACCAGCTTTCCAAATCGCGGAACTGGCCCCGCGCTGCGGCGATTTCAATGGTGCTTACTGTGGTAACAACGGCGGGAGTATTGCTGATGATGCACATTCAGCGGCGGGATGCTTCCCGGGCCGGTGACAGGAGGCGGAAATGAGATTCGTCACCATGGTTCACAATGCGGTTACTGCTATCAGGCCGGGCAAGGCACAGGGGGAAGCAGCCCGTCACGCAAAGCGGGCGATACAGCGGCGCCTTTCCTTTTCCCAGACCGTGTATATCGTCACCATAATATTTCTCTTTTTACCCCTTTTGGTACTTGTTATTTATTCGTTTAACGGCTCCAGCGGAATGAACTGGACTGGTTTTTCCCTGCGCTGGTATCAACGGCTGTTTTCATCGCGGGAACTATGGCGGGCCTTTACCAACAGTATTATTGTCGCCATAAGCTCCGCCGCAACCGCGACCGTACTGGGCACCATAGGGGCAATCGGAGTAAACTGGTACCGCTTCCGGCTGCGCTCGTATGTGCGGACCATTTCCTTTCTGCCGATGATTCTGCCGGAAATAATCATTGGCGTGTCGCTTTCGATATTTTTTGCCGGTGTTGGCATTCCTCTGGGTTTGTTTACCATTTATGTAGCCCACACCACCTTTAACCTGCCATTTGTGTTCCTCATGGTGATGGCCCGCCTGGACGAGTTCGACTTTTCCATTATCGAGGCAGCCCACGATCTGGGGGCAAGCGACAGGCAGACCTTGTTTCGCGTAACGGTGCCCATTTGTATGCCCGGCATTTTGTCCGGCTTGCTGACCGCCATTACCCTGTCTTTGGAAGATTTTGTGATTACTTTTTTTGTGGCCGGGCCCGGTTCATCAACCCTGCCCATTTTTATCTACTCGGCCATTACCCGCCGGGGCGGCGTTACCCCGGTTATCAGCGCCCTTTCGGTAGTGATGATACTGGGAACCGTGGCGCTTTGCATTACGCTCAGAAAATTTCTGAAATATATTGCCGCAAAATAAAGCCGTATGGTTTTATATATTTTGGTTTAAGGTTTTTAAGGAGAATTATATGAAAAGGAACCTTATCTTGCTTATGGTTTTGGCTGCCGCCATGGTTATCGGTTGCAGCCGGAAGGAACAACTCTTTATCTACAACTGGACGTATTATACGCCGGATACCGTCATCGAAAAGTTTGAGAAAGAGTACAATGTCAAAGTAGTGTATGACGAATTTGCCTCTAACGAGGATATGTTCGCCAAGCTCAAGGCAGGCGGCAGCGGTTACGACATCGTATTTCCGACCGGGGATTATGTGTCGATCATGATTCGGCAGAATATGCTGGAAAAAATCGATCATTCTCTGCTGTCCAACATGGGAAATATCGATCCGGCAATTGTACAAAAGGCCGCCTACGATCCGGAAATGGAATACTCGGTTCCCTACTATTACGGCGCTGCGGGCGTAATCGTCAATACCGCCAAGGTGCCTGAGTTTGAGCAGAGCTGGTCCATTTTTGCCCGCGAGGATCTCCGCAATCGCATGACCATGCTGGATGATATGCGGGAAGTAATGGGCGACGCGCTTGCCTATCTGGGATACTCGGTAAACACCATAAACCCCGTTGAAATTACCGCCGCGCGGGATCTCATCAACCATTCCTGGAAACCGAATTTGGTTAAGTTCGATGCCGAGGCTTTTGGCAAAGGGTATGCCAACGGCGACTTTTGGGTAGTGCAGGGTTATGCCGAAGTGGTCTTTGAAGAAATTGTCGACAATCCCCAATTGATGAAAGACACTTTTTATTTTGTTCCCAAAGAAGGCGGCCCGGCCTACCTTGACAGTATGTGCATACTCAAGGGAGCGCGGAATATTGCACTTGCCCACAAGTTTATCGACTTTATTCATCGCCCCGAAATTTACGCCGAGTTTGCCGATACCTTCGGCTTTCCTGCAACCGTAAATATTCCGGCCCGCGATTTAAAGACCGGCGATTCATGGTATACTGAAGAAGACCTCATCAACACTGAACTCAAAGACGATCTGGGTCCCGCGTTGGATCTGTATAACGATGCATGGTTTAATTCAATAAGGATTGGTGACTAAGCGCTGAAAATATATTTTTTAAGGAGGAAGGGTATGAAAAAAAGTGTTGTTTTTTTTATGGTTGCCGCGTTGGTGGTGCCTGTATTGGTTTCTTGCGGTGGGCCCCGGCTGAAAATTTATAACTGGACATATTATACGCCGGATACCGTTATCGAAAAATTCGAAAAAGAGTACGGTGTTAAGGTGGTGTACGATCAGTTTGCCTCCAACGAAGAACTGTACGCCAAACTTAAAACAGGCGGCGGCGGTTACGATATTATTTTCCCGTCAGGAGATTTTGTATCAATTATGATGCGGGAGGATATGCTGGAAAAAATTGATCATGCAAAAATGTCCAATTTGGGAAATGTTGATCCGGAAATTCTGCTAAAGGCCATTTATGATCCGAATATGGAGTATTCCGTTCCTTATTACTACGGCGCTGCGGGCGTAATCGTCAACACCGCCAAGGTGCCTGATTTTGAGCAAAGCTGGTCCATTTTTGGCCGTGAAGATCTCCGCAACCGTATGACCATGCTGGATGATATGCGGGAAGTAATGGGCGGCGCTCTTGTTTTTCTGGGGTACTCGGTAAATACCAAGGAACCTGCCCATGTTATAGCCGCCCGGGACCTTATCAATAATTCCTGGAAACCGAACCTGACCAAATTTGACGCCGAATCTTTTGGCAAAGGTTATGCCAACGGCGATTTTTGGGTAGTCCATGGGTATGCCGAAGTGGTTTTTGAGGAAATTGCCGATTATCCCCAGCTTTTGGCGGACACCGTCTTCTTTATTCCCCATGAAGGCGGCGTAGCCTATATTGACAATATGTGCATCATCAAGGGCTCAAAAAATATCGAATTGGCCCATAAATTCATTGATTTTATCCACCGGCCTGAAATTTACGCCGAATTTGTTGATGCCTTTGAATTCCCCGCAACGGCAAATGTCCCCGCCCGTCAGTTCAAAACCGGCGATTCCCTGTACACCGTGGAAGAACTGGCCATTACGGAACTGGTATATGACCTTGGCCCGGAACTGGAGCTCTACAACGATGCCTGGTTTAATTCAATAAGGGTAGGGGAGTAGGGGAGAATGAGGAATGAGAAGTGAGGAATGAGGAATGAGAAAAGTGTAGAAGGGGGGGTTTACATTTTCTTTGAAATCTGCTATAAATTCGACAATATTTGAATTTTTTGCCCAATAGGGCTTTGGTAAGGAAGGATACAATGGCACGGACCTGTGAACTTTGCGGAAAACATACGACTACTGGTAATAAAGTAAGCCATGCAAAAAACCGCACCCGGCGGACTTGGAAACCTAACTTGGTTAAGGTAAAAACCGAGGTTGAAGGCACCACTTTTTCAGTAAAAATGTGCGCCCGCTGCCTCAAAAGCGACTTCGTCACCAAAAAAGTCTAGTTTAGAAGGAATGAGAAGTGAGAAGGGGACTTGTTGTTCGATAACAAGATAACGAACAACCACTTTCCTCATTTCTCACTCCTCATTCCTCATTCCTCATTCCTCACTCCCCTCCTACATCAGCGGTGCGAATATTCGTAGTACGTCAAGCATGAGTTGTTGAAAATTGTTGTGGATACATTCTCTGGGAGTTATCTCGTGTGAAATGGGGATGGTTCGCAGAAAGTCTTCTTTTACCGCCTGAACCACATTGCTCTGATAAACAAGGACGCCGCACTCAAAGTGCAGATACAGGCTGCGGAAGTCCAGATTGGTGGTGCCCACTGTGGCGACGCTGTCATCAGAGACAAATGTTTTACCGTGATTAAAGCCCGCCGTATATTCATACAGTTTTACTCCGGCGGCAATGAGCTGGTGGTAATAGGAACGCGAGGTAGTTGCCACAATCCATTTGTCCCAGCGGTGCGGGGTGATAATTTTGACATCAACCCCGCTTTTTGCCGCCAAAGTTAACGCGGAAAGCAGGTTATCGTCTACTATCAGGTAAGGGGTGTTGATGTATACATATTTTTTTGCCTTATTGATAATTTGAATGTATACATGTTCGCCGACATTTTCCGCGTCAATGGGGCTGTCCGCATACGGCTGCACAAATCCGTCAGACGCGATTTCGCAGGGACTTTCTTTCCAGGGGTAAAAAGACTCGTAAGAAGCATATTCACCCGGCTGAATGTTCCACATCTGTAAAAAAATAAGGGTTAGCGACCAGGCCCCCTCGCCTTCAAGCATAATCGCGGCATCCTTCCAGTGACCATAGCGCTCAACGGCATTGATGTACTCATCCGCAAGGTTCAGGCCGCCGGTAAACGCGACCTTGCCGTCAATGGCGATTATTTTACGGTGATCGCGGTTGTTTTGCAGGGACGATAATATGGGCCTGAACGGATTAAACACAAAACTCTTTATCCCCTTTTCTGCCAGAAGTGATTTATAATTTGCCGGCAATGACATAAAACAGCCCAGATCATCATAGATCAACCGCACGTCAAGGCCCTCCCGGGCTTTGCGTTCCAAAATAGCGAGAATCGAATTCAGCATCACTCCTTCCCGCAAAATAAAAAATTCCAGAAAAATGTAGTGCCTGGCTTTTTCCAGTTCCTCAAGCACACGGGCAAAATAGGCCTCGCCCGAATCGAAGTATATTGTTTGAGTGTTGGTATACACCGGAAAACCGGCATAGTCCTGCAGATACCGGGCCTGCGGCTTGAATTCAGGGTACGCCTTGAGCAAATCGGGCAGGCGGTTCCCGCACAGGTAAAACGAGGCTTCGCTGGCCTGCTTGTTTTTGTGTATGATTCGGGTAAGTTTGCGGGGGTTTGATTGCGAATGGAAGAAGATATACAGAATCCCGCCAAAAATCGGAAAGAGCATAATCAGGAAAATCCAGGTGATTTTGTACCCGGCCTTGGTATGCCTGTTCAGTACATGGATGCAAACGCCAATGCTGATAAGATTGAGAATCCAGTTGGCATAACGAATGTATATACCTGTTCCCGCAAGCAGGAACACCAGAAAAATAATCTGTGCCAAAAGAATAAATATAACGAATACTCTTCTGCGAAAAACAACCCGGCTCAGTTTCTTTTTCATGCTATTATTATACCGGAATTTAGCCAAAAAAGCATCATTTTTTTTGCGTTACCACACTATAAGCGACATATATATATACTTATAGCGTGATTTTATTTGAAAGGGTTATTACCAAAAAAACCATGAGAAATGTCACAATTTCCCCTTGACTAATAGCTGAATTTGGTAGATATTTACTATATATGAGTGACTATCTTGATCCCAATAACGAAGAACTACTCAAGGACTTTTTCAGTGAAGCCCAAATGCAGGTTGATACGCTGGAACAGAATATTCTGGTTCTTGAGCATGATGGCGCCAACAAAGACGCTGTGGATGAGATCTTCCGGGCGGCTCATACCCTGAAGGGCGGATCCGCAACCGTAGAGATGATGGAGTTGTCCCATTTTACCCACATTGTGGAAGATGTACTTGATGCCATCCGTTCAGATCAGCTGGGAATCAGCGGTGACGTAACGGATACGCTGCTTACCGCGATTGATGTAATTAAGGCAATGCTGGGACAGCGGATGAATGGATCGGTATACCGGGCGGATGTTTCTCATATTGAGAGCGCCCTTTCCGCTTTATTGCCGGAAGGTTCAAGCCGTAAAAAAGCCGGAGCTAAAGCGGCTGCGCCTGCATCCCGCGCCGCTCCGGCAGCGCGCGCTGTTGCGCCTCCTGCCCGGGCAGCAAAACCTGCGGCGGCAGCCTCGAACGCATCAAAAATTACCGAAGACGACATCAGGGAACTGCGGGAGTCTGTTGATGGTGATATACCCATTTATCGTGTTACCGTTAAGTTCGATGAGAGCAGTTTAATGAATACCGTTGGCGGCATTCAGGTATATGCGGTGCTCAAAAGCAATGGAACCATACTCAAAACCACACCGGATTTTGAACAGCTCTATGAAGATCATTTCTTTCCCACGGTTGATTATTATGTTGCTACCAGTAAAAAACCGGCGGAGATTAAAAAGCTGGTAATACTTCCCGATGTTACGCTTGACGCTGCGGTTACCGATATTGCCGAACTGGAAAAAGCGTTGCATGCGGATTCCTCCGCTGCTCCGGCAGCGAAAAAAGCGCCTGCGGCTGCCGCCGCTGCCCCTCATGAAGATATTATGCAGGCATCCGGCAAAGTCGGTTCTTCCGAAGATGCCAAAAAAGCCGGGAAAGAGGCTGGTTCCATTCTTCGCGTTGACTCCAAACGCATTGATGATCTGCTGAACCTTGTTTCGGAAACAGTCATCACCAAGGCAACCTTTAACCAGATTAACAACCAGTTTAATGATCTTGCCAATCAATTACGCAATATTGAGAACCTGTACCGGGAAAAAATTAAAAGTCTCTTTGACAGTCTTCCCAATTACCTTGATAGTATCCAGGGCGGTAAATCCATCAAGGATATTCGCAAGGAAATAAACGAAAACTACGGGGATATTTTCTCGCTCTTTGACGGATTCGAAACTTCCTTTAAGAGTAACATGGGTAAGTTCCGTTCCACTTCGCAGAACCTTGGACGGATTACCGGGGAATTGCAGGAAGGGGTCATGCGGATTCGCATGGTGCCGATTAGCCAGATTTTCAGTCGCTTCCCCCGGCTGGTACGCGACCTTTCCAAAACGCTCGACAAGAAAATTAACCTTGTTATTGAAGGTGAAGAAACCGAATTGGATAAATCGGTTATCGAAGACCTCCTTGATCCTATCATGCACTCGGTTCGGAACTCCATTGACCACGGCATTGAATCCATTGAGGATCGCCGGGCAGCCGGCAAGCCGGATGAAGGCAAAGTACTGCTGAAAGCCACTAACGAAGGCAATATGATCGTCATTGAAATTGCTGACGATGGCAAAGGCATTGATGTTGAGTCGGTTAAGGCAAAGGCCGTTGAAAGAGGCCTTATCAGCCCCAACAAGATTCTTACCGATGTAGAAGCCTTTAACCTGATTTTTGATCCGGGCTTCTCCACCGCCAAGCAAATCACCAGCATTTCAGGCCGCGGCGTAGGTCTTGATGTAGTGCGCCGCCAGATTGACAAACTCAACGGGACTGTTACCGTTAGCTCCGAGAAGGGCAAAGGCACCAAGTTTACGATTAAACTGCCCCTTACCCTGGCTATTATTCAGGGATTGCTGGTGCGGGTTGGTTCGGAAATCTATTCCATCCCCATTACCAGCGTTATCGAGAGTTTGCGGGTAAAACCGGAAGAAATCAAAAAGATCGACAATTACGAGGTATTCAATATCCGCAGCGATGTTATTTCACTGCTTCGTCTCAACCGGCTTTTTGGCATCAAAACGGAAGAACGCCAGGATTACAACTTCATTGTCATCGTTGGTACTGCCGAAAAGAAAATGGGCTTCATGGTAGACAGCCTCATCGGTGAAGAAGATGTGGTTATTAAGCCGCTGCGGGATCAATTTACCAATTCCCCCGGAATTGCCGGGGCTTCCATATTGGGGGATGGTTCGGTCTCCCTCATTATTGATGTTAGCCAGTTGTTGGAATTGGGACTCAAAAAGGAAATGGAGCAGCGGGAAATCCGCGAGGCTTCGGTACGGTAGGTGAACATGTCAGCAATAGTAAAAGATCTTGCGCAGGTAAATGCCGATTTGCAAGAACAGAAAGAACGGGTCGAAGCGGTCGATTTTAAAATTATCACCTTTTCCCTTGCGGGGAAAGACTATGGCGTTGACATCATGAATGTCAAGGAAATTGCCAAGGCCGATAAATTTACCTTTGTTCCCAACGCCGCTTCTTTTGTGCGGGGCGTATACAATTTACGCGGAGATATTATTCCCATTATCGATCTAAGAACCTTTTTCCATTTGCCTTTGGAAAAAAAGGCAGATGGTCAGGAGAATATGCTGATCCTCCGCATCAACGAACAGGTATACGGCACCATTGTCGACAAAATCGACAAAGTAGTGGGAATTAACCACGAGTCGATCCAGCCGCCGCACCCGATTTTTGGTGATATTAACATCAAATATATTTCGGGCGTGGTAGAAAAGCATGGAGACTTGTACATCATCCTTGATGTGGTGCGTATTTTTGGTATCAGCGAAGAGAACAAGGGAAAAGACCGGGGAACAATCAGCGATTCCGGTGATTATTTTGTGCCGGCCAAGCCATCGGCAGAAGTCATTCAGGAACAGCAGGCCGCTGCTGCTGATACAACGCTCGATTTTATCAAGGAAGGCCTGTCGGCGCTGAGACGTTTTTCCGTTACGCGGCTGAACGATTCGTGGCTGCATCGGCGCTTTATCGAATGGAGCAAATCACGGACAAACGCGGATCTCCAGCTCAAAAGCACAGCCGATGCCGATGATTTCCTGAGTACCTTTAATTCACCCTGCAGCGATATGTTCTGGGACGATGAATATGCCGCGGCGATAAAAGCCATCTTCCCCAAGCAGTTTTCTTCTACAAATATTCAGGTATGGAATATGGGCTGCGGCAAGGGCTATGAAACTTATTCATTTGCGTGTATACTGAAGTCCAGGTACCCTGATGCCAATATCAAGATATGGGCCAATGACAGCGATATTATGGCAATCAGTCAGGCTCCGAACATAGTTTTTGATCAGGATGATATTCCTGAGTATTGCCGGCCTTTTATAGTGAAGGGAAAGAACGGGTATTCTTTTAATCAGGCTATAAAAGATTCGATTGTTTTTGAGTACCATGATGTATTGAATGACAGCCCCTTACCGGACTTGGATATAATTCTTGCCCGTGATATACTGTCATTCTTCTCGGAGCAGGATCAGAACAGGATGCTTGCTGGTTTTTCCGAACAGTTGAAAAACCGGGGGCTGGTGATTATGGGGAAAAACGAGGAACTCCCCGGAGACGAATGGATTTCGTTGTCCACTGATACGATATCGGCATTTACCCATAATGCCTAAAAACGAAAAAATTGAGTGAAGAAGCAAGGAGTGTATTGTGAGAGTTGAGTATATTAACCCCTTTGTAGAGTCTGCGTTTGGCGTTCTGAAAGAAGTTCTGGACACTGACGTAAAACGTGGTGAAATTTACCTGAAACCGACGACTATGGCGATCCAGGGCGTTGCTGCGCTGGTGGGGCTTGCCGGTGATGTTGAGGGTCGTGTTTTGTTTGATATGACCAAAAGCACTGCCTTGTATGTGGCTGGAGCCATGAATCAGGAAACCTTTACCTCTTTTGACGAGCTTGCCAAAGCAACGATTCAGGAGCTTGCCAATATGATCACTGCCCAGGCGGTGACCAAGCTCCATGATCTGGGCTTTAAGTTCGACCTTACCCCGCCGGCCCTTTTTACCGGTGACAACATGGAAGTGGCTACCAACCTTGGTGAAGTAGAAGCTCTTATTGTCCCCATGGAACTTGGTCCTCACGGCAAGATCGAAGTAAACGTCGCCATCCGCGAGCGCTTACGGTAATTTATCGCCGCTTGTTCTGTAAATAGAGGGCAGGCGGCGAGTAAATTTTGAGGGCAGTTAGCTCAGTTGGTTAGAGCACTAGCTCGACACGCTAGGGGTCACAAGTTCGAGTCTTGTACCGCCCATACATTTTTGTGTTATTTCCTGTACATTTTTGTTGAAAAACTCCATATGTAGTGGTAAAATTCTTCCATGAAGAAACCTTTTAACTCAATAAACCGCATTTTGTTAGGGATCGCTTGTCTTTCCCTCCTCGCTTTCGCCGTTGCTTTTATTGCCTGTGAGAGTCCTGTCTCCGGCACGGCGGTGTATAACCAAACCCCTGAGGAAAGTGATTTTGATATCACCGGGATTGAAGAGCCCATTATCTTTGGCGACTCCTATGGGGTAACCATAACGCCGAAAGAAGGCAACTCGCCCGGATCAATAACGATCTGGTATACAGGAATTGGCGAAACGAATTACGAAAGAAGCATAACTCAGCCCACGGATATTGGAACGTACGCAGTAACCTTTGATGTAGCGGCTGCTGATGGCTTTGATGCGGTGGAAGGATTATCCGCCGGAACCCTTGTTATTAATGCTGCCCCGAATACCGATCCTGTTGTTAATAGTGTTACTGTTACTGCGGTGGCCGCATCGGTAGAGCAGGGCGGCTCTCTGCAGTTTAACGCAGATGTGAGCGTTGCCAACGGCGCCACTGAAAACGTTACCTGGTCGCTGGAAGGTACTGGCTACAGCAGCGGCACCAGCCTTGGTACGAACCCTGACGGGAGCGCTGCTTTAACCGTTGACCCGAATGAAACGAATACCAGCGCCGCCGTCAGGGCAAGATCCGACCAGCCTGGCTTTACCCACATAACCGATGCGTTAACCGTTACTATAACGCCAACTGAGCCGGAAGTGCTCAATGTGACCATTTTGCTGAATGGAACCCCGGTAACGGAAATGGTCAATGGAGCAAAAGGCGATACGCTGACCTTTACCGTAGAGGTAACGGTTAAAGGCAATGCAAGTAAAGCGGTTAACTGGACAAAAAGCGGCGGCAAAATGAGTACAACATTGATTGATGGAGTATTGCAGATTGCCGCTGATGAAGATGAGAATACGGAAATAACGATCACCGCTTTCTCTAACTTTAATACACAACAGAGAGATACAGTCACCGTAAAGGTGCCCGCATCAACCGATCCTGTTGTTAACAGTGTTACTGTTAACGCAGCGGGCGGCGCCGCATCGGTGCTGCAGGGCGGCTCTTTGCAGTTTAATGCGAATGTGAGCGTTGCCAACGGCGCTGCGGAAACGGTTAGCTGGACATTGGACGGCGACTATGTTACTGGCACCGGTATTAATGCCAGCGGACTTTTGACCGTTGCATTGACTGAACCGGCCGCCAGTATCACTGTTCGGGCGACGCCTACCCAGGCCGGCTTTGCGGATAAAGCCGCAACCAGAACCGTTACGGTAACACGAGTGCCGATAGTACACAGCGTAACCATTACCACTGCGGGCAATGTCACATCGATACTGCAGGGTACCCAGTTGCAATTTGCGGCAACTGTTGACGGCGAGTATGGCGCTGCGGAAACGGTTAGCTGGTCGCTGGACGGCGACTATGTTACTGGTACCGGCATTAATGCCAGCGGGCTTTTGACTGTTGCATTGACTGAACCGGCAGCCAGCATTATTGTTCGGGCGACACCCACCCAGGCCGGCTTTGCGGATAAAGCTGCGACCAGAACCGTTACGGTAACACGAATACCAGTCGTTAACAATGTTACCATTACCACTGCGGGCAATGCCACATCAATACTGCAGGGCGCGCAACTGCAATTTACGGCAACTGTTGATGGATCGTATGGCGCTGCGGAAACGGTTAGCTGGTCGCTGGACGGCGACTATGTTACTGGCACCGGCATTAATGCCAGCGGGCTTTTGACTGTTGCATTGACTGAACCGGCAGCCAGTATCACTGTTCGGGCGACACCCACCGAACCCGGCTTTGCGGATAAGGCCGCAACCAGAACCCTTACGGTAACACGAGTGCCGTTGAATCTTACCGGAATGGTAACACTCAACAATATGCTTCCAAAAGTGGGCCATGTGCTTACTGCCACTTATTCCGGCGGCAATGGAACCGGAATGGCAACATGGGTATGGCTGGCGAATGGTGAAATAATCCCCGGCGCAAACGGCAACACCTACACCGTTGTTGCGGGCGACGTAGGCAGAACACTCATAGCCCGTGTGAGCTATGCAGACCAAAATGGCAGTGTGTCCAGCTTGGTAACAAACGCAGTAGCCCCATTACTCATACCTTCCGGCGCCTTCATTGATTTTAGCGGATATACCGGCCCCTCCATTCTTACATCTCATCAGCCGGCGGCTGGTACCCAAGGGCTGTTTACGTTACCCAATGGCATTATCGGCAACGGCTTAAGGGTCAGCCACGAGGGCGACAATCCTGATGGCCAACCTCTTTCAGTTGTTAGTATAAACCAGCACGGCGGCGGAATAGCGGCGCAAAGCAGTAACTATTTGTATTTCTTCATTGACGATGACACGGTCAAAAATGCCGTTGCCGTCTCCATGAGCATTACCTTTTTTGATGATGCTGCCGGAGATATGAGGATTCAATATCGCCGCCAGGGCGATACTACCGAGGACCGATTTTATATAAGAACCATTACCAAAACGGGTACGGGAACGTTTGTTACCGTAACGCTTGCACTGGACCTTTGCAGTTTTGGGGCCGATCAACAACAAAACCAGGGCGCGCAGTTCCGCTTCAATAACCCTGCGATAATTCAATTCATTGAAATGGAATCAGTTACCCCGCCTGTACTAACCGGAACGGTGACCATTAACAATACATCCCCCACCGTGGGCAGTGTGCTTACCGCCACTTACAATCCCGGCAACGGCAGCGGGGCGGCAACGTGGGCATGGCTGCGGAATGACGCAATTATTACCGGCGCTAACAGTGACACCTACACGGTGGTTGCTGCCGATGTGGGAGCGACGCTGCGGGCGCGGGTAAGTTATGCGAACCAGAGTGATAGCGTCACCAGCGCGGCAACAAACATTGTAGCCACACCAACACTAACCGGAACGGTAACCATTAACAATACATCCCCCACCGTAGGCAGTGTGCTTACCGCCACTTACAATCCCGGCAACGGCAGCGGGGCGGCAACATGGGTATGGCTGCGGAATGACTCGCTTATCACCGGCGCTAACAGTAACACCTACACGGTGGTTGCTGCCGATGTGGGAGCGACGCTGCGGGCGCGGGTAAGTTATGCGAACCAGAGCGACAGCGTCACCAGCGCGGCAACAAACATCGTAGCTTCTGTGCCAACACCTTCCGATGCCTTCATCGACTTTAGCGGATATACCGGCACTTCCGCTCCTCTTACATCCAGTCAGCCGCCATCGGCAAATGCAGGGGCGTTTACCTTAGCCAATGGCATTACCGGAAGCGGTATGAGGATTAGCAATTCAGGTGACGCCGGTAATACGGTTATAAGCCACCATGGCGGTCAGATGGCCGCACAAAACAATAGTAACAATTTTTTATATTTCTTCATTCACAATACCAGTGTCAGAAATGCCGGCACCGTCACTATGGCAATTACCTTTTTTGATGACTCTTCCGGAAATATCAGTCTGCAATATACTCGTGTAGGCAACAACTTTTACGGAGTATCAATTCCAAAAAGCGGCTCGAACACCTATGTCACCGTAAGAATTGAACTGGATAATTGCAATTTCACGTCCACCGGCCATAATCAGCAAGCGCAGTTCCGTTTTAGCGGCGGCACTATAATCCAAAGAATAGACATTATCGAAGGTGGTATGCCCGATCCCATATCTGATCCGCCGCCGGCTTTTGCTCCTTCAACCAGTCTGAACAATATGATTGGCAAGGGAATTACCGGTTATCAGGCATGGTTCAGGGCGCCCACTAACAACTGGCACCACTGGAGCAGTGCAGGCGGCATACCCGGCCCCGGCAATGTCAACGTGGAAATATGGCCTACTGGAATGGAAGAGTATCTTGCAAATGGCGCGACTCTCCACAACACCAATTTTCAAATGCACGACGGAAGCGCTGCCCGTCTGTTCAATTCCCATGACGAAGCGGTAATCCGGACACAACTGCGATGGATGCGTGATGCGGGTATAGATGGCGCAGCGCCGCAGCGGTTTTTTGGAGACACGGCAACGGTTGATACCGGAAACATGCCCAATCATTTAACGAGAATCCGGGATGCGGCGCAGGAATACGGCCGGATATTCTATGTCATGTATGATATGTCCGGCGCAGGTCTCAATGGCAATCCCGATCAGAATGCGGTGATACGGCGGATGCAGCTTGACTGGGTTTATAATATTGAACGCAAAGGTCTGGTAAGTTCGCCAAACTATGCCAAGGCGGAAGGTAAGCCGGTTGTGTGTATCTGGGGCGTGCACGCCATTGAAACGACGGACAACGGCCGCTATATCACTGTTGAAGCCACCATTGAACTGGTGAACTGGTTCCGTAACAGGGGATACTATGTCATAGGCGGCATACCGGATGATTCATGGTGGACGCGCACCGGCCGCGGCCGTGAAATGTACGCGCTCTTTGACATGATTTCTCCGTGGTATGTCGGCAGAGGTGTCAGCGGTATCATAAGCTCGCGCCTGGGTAATGAGCTGACCTTTTGCAGAAATAACCTTAGAAGCTGGGCAGGCAATCAGACCATATCCTTTATGCCTGTTGTATGGCCCGGTTTTGCCTGGACGAATATGAACACCAATTCAGGACAACCGAACGCAACGCCCAGAGACGGAGGACAGCATGTATGGACTCAGATACAGGGATACCTTAACCATAGTAGCAACAGTAACAATGACATTAAGAGTATCTATTTCGCCATGTTTGACGAATACGATGAAACCACCAACTGGATGAAAGGCGGAGTTGATTTTTTTGACATTCCCCTTAACCAATATTTCCAGACCCATTCGGCGGATGGATTATGGCTTTCTTCTGACTATTTTATGCGCATAGCAAAGGCTTCCGTTGATGCCCTTAAAGGAAGAGTAAACTCAGGTACTACTGTTGGTCCGTTAAACAATTATGGCAATGCAAGTTCTGTTATTGTAGAACATTCTGAAGGCCCCATTTTCTGGCGTAACAGTTTTGAGCGGCGGACTGGGCGTACCAAATACGGCGTAAATGAACAACAACCTGGTAGACCGAATGAATACCCGATATATAATTTGCAAATTGACGTGGGTGTTCCCAACGGCGGTCTCATTGGCACTGCGCAAAATGTCACGGTAACAGGGGCATTTACGGTTAACAGGCCGCGGGTGGATCGGAACGATCAGCCGGACAGTTATACGCCTCCTTCAACAACCCTTGGAATGGTGTATACCGGCGATGCCAAGAGCGGCGGATCCGCATTCCGTTTGGCAGGCACCAGAACAGCCGGAACCGGCGCTTCCTACTTGTACAGAATTGCCAATACAAGGATTAGGGTAAGCTCGACCATGTCATTAAGTTTCTGGCAAAGAGCCGAAAATACCCTTGGCGCAAATGTGGTTGTAGACTTGCGACTGGACAACAGTACTTATTTGAGCGATGTCACGGGGTATAACCTACGGGATGACGGCCCTGTGCAAGACGGCTGGCAAAGAAAGATCGTTGATATACCTGCTGCCCAGGCGGGCCGTTATATTACCGACGTCATTGTAGTCTATCGGGACACCGGAACCGCAACGGGCAATTTCGCCGCGTTAATTGACGATATTATGATTTATAACCGGTGATAAGAATTTAACCACGGAGGATGCGGAGTAACACGGAGTTTTTGATACAAAAACGCTGATTTCTCCGTGAAACTTCCGTGGTTAATTTTTACGGTTGCAGAGCTTTTTCAACTGTTTCAAGGTTCTTCAATAATTGCTGGTTGTCGGGAAATTCCTGCAAGGCTTTTTCTATCGCCGCTTTTGCCTGCTCATATTGTTTTTTGTTAAACAGGGCGGCAAATTCATTATGGAGTTCCCCAATTTTATTTTGCCGCATTGTTCGCAGAGTCGTTTCCAGTTTGGCATTGCTGCCGTATTTTTGCAGGGCGGATTCAAGCCATTGTATGCTGCCAGTCCAGTCCCGGGCTTTCCCCAAACGGCTTACCTCGGCTAATATTGCGGTGGTCTGCATTTCGTTCCGGCGCTGGGGCGGCAGCCTGTCCCCCATTGTGGCAAGGGAAGCCAGCGCTGCTTCGGCATCGCCGGGATTGCGAATGGTGTTTATGTGGTTTGCGATTTCCGCTTCAATGACCATTAGTTCCAGTTCTCTGTAGTTTGTTTCGCTGAGTTTGGGCTTTACGGTTGCAAGGACTGCATGGGCATCGGTTATTTTTTTTGCCCGTATCAATTTAACCAGTTTGTTATTGGCCGCGTTTTTTATCAACTCCTGCCAGTCTGGATCGGGAAAGCGTTCTTCCGCATAAACTGCCCAGCTTATCACATCATCTTCTTTTCCGGTTTTAAGCAGATGGGCGCCCAGATTAAAAAGACGGGTCATCATGTTCTTTCGGGGATCCTCAAAAAACATTGCTTTATGTTCACTGTGTGCAGTTGAGCTGTTCGCAAGAAAAACCGCCCGGTTGATTGCCAAAGGTACCGCTTCGGTATAACGGTTTCTTTCTTCCAGTCCAGTGATGCGGTTGGAGAGGATCAGGGATACCAATTCTACTTTGGTTATTGCTGTTCGTTCCCGGTAATTTCGTGCGGGTACATAGGCAAAGCCGGTTTGTCCAAAGGTATCAAGAAATTCCTTGCGGTTTCCGGGATCGAATCCGTAGCGGTTGGTGGTTTCCACATCGATCATTTCCGTACCGATATGCACTGTGACAAAGGCATGGTCTTTCGTTATTACGCCATTCACATTAAGGCCTGCGGCAGTTCCCAACACCATGTACAATACTGCGGAAGAAACGCAGTTGTATCTGCCGGATTCAAAAATTTCATCGACTCTGGTTTGTTTTGCCGAATAGGATTTCAGGAAACGGCTGTGGATAAAGTTCAATACATATTCTCCCCGTTCTTTTATATCCCCAGGCTGTTCCTTTGCTATCTCCGCAGCTGCTGCATCGATTCGGGCCAGATAGGCAGCCGCCTTTTCCTCTGCCCCCGGCCCTGCATTCACCGCAGAAGCCCACAGTGCCGCTTCCGCCAAATCCCGCCAATGGACCGCATTCCCCGTGGTTCGCCGCGCATACTCGTATGCCCTGGGCGAAGCATCCAGCGAAGGGAACTGCTGCGATTCCAGATTGCCTGCGATACACAAAAGTAAAACCGTTACAAGGTATATGGCCTTCATTACCTGACAGTATACCATAGAAGTAGGAAAAAATAATCGGATTTTCAGAATTTTACCTAAGACATTGATACATGAATATGCTATATTTATACCATGAACATACGCATGGACGAACTGATACAATCTATCGCTGTTGCCCTTGAAGTTGTGGAAAGCAGGCTTTTGGGCGCCAGTACCAATCATGGAAAGCGTATAGCGGTTTTGTGTTCTTTGATGGGCAAAGAATTAGGCATGGATAATGAAGGGATAAAGGCAGTTACTACCTGCGCGCTTTTCCATGATAATGCCCTTACCGAATATATACTGTCAGAACATACAAACAGTGATGCACAGGAAATTAATTTTAGACTGCATTGCGAATACGGTCAGCGTAATATTGAAACACTGCCGTTCAAATCCGATGTAAAAGGGCTTGTGTTATATCATCATGAACGGGCGGACGGCAATGGTTTGTTCGGCAAAAGGGAAGGCGAATTCCCTGTCGGCGCGGAATTGATTGCAATTGCAGATATGGTTGATGTCATCAGCCATTTACAGCGTATGCCGCTTGAGAACCTGCCGTTGCTTCAAAAAGAAATAGAAGCACAGCGGGGTAAGTGTTATACGAAAACAGCAGCAGATACGATGCTTGCTATTCTGAATGCAGATACACTTTCAGCAATTCGTGACGAGAATATCAATAAAACCGCCGCGCAATTGCTGCCCGCCTGGGAAGTGGAAGCGCAGGACGAAGCAATCATGCGCCTTGCTGATCTTTCTGCCAAAATCATCGACTACGCTTCGGTTTTCACCAGAAAGCACTCCGTACAAATTGCCAACAGAATTTGGCTTATGGGTACCTATTATAATTTTGATCCAACCATGCATGCAAAGGCGTATCTGGCTGCGGCAATGCATGATCTTGGTAAACTGTATACGCCTACAGAAATACTGGAAAAACCCGGGAAACTGGATGATAACGAATTTAACATCATAAAATCCCATGTAAAAGGTACCTATGATCTTTTAAGTGTGATAACAGGATTTGAAGATATTTGCGGTTGGGCTTCAAGCCATCACGAAAAACTTGATGGGTCGGGATATTGTTTTGGAAAAAAAGCGGAAGAACTGGATTTCATATCACGCCTCCTTGCCTGTACAGACATTTATCAAGCCGTAAGCGAGGAGCGCCCCTATCACCCTGCGCGAAGCCATGCCGATACTATGCAGGTTTTATTTGGCATGGCTCAAAAAGGATTTATAGATGACAAAATAGTTAAGGATTTCGACATCGTTATGGCGGATTATTCGCTCAAAGATGTACCGTTTTTAATTTAAGTGTTGACGAAAAAATATTTTTTAAGTAGAATATAGAGCAAATCTACCACAGGAGGTAAAAGTGAGCTTGCGTAAATCTGAAGACCCTGACCCTAGTAGTAAGAAAAACACTGCGGGCTTACTGATAAGTGTTATATCTTAACAGGCACTTATTACCTCGCCCAATTCTTGCCGCTTAAAAGGCTTATTCTCATAAAAGTTTTTTATTAGGTTTTGCCTGTTGTCAGGTGTCCTTATACCCAAAGTTGCATTTATAAGGATGCCCAAATGAACAAAGAAGAAATTTTATTACTCATTATGGACGGCAACATCGAAATATCGAAGTTGAAAATATTGCTTTCCGACATGAACACTGTTGACATTGCAGAAATCCTGGAATATCTGGAAAAAGATAAATTTATCCAAATGTTCAGGGTTTTACCCAAGACAATAGCGTCTGATGTTTTTGCCAATATGGACAGTGAACATCAGCAGTCTGTTGTTGAAGCTCTTGCCGATACGGAAATCGGCGAGATTATAAATAAGTTGTTTGTAGATGACGCTGTAGATTTTATCGAAGAAATGCCTGCCAATGTGGTCGGTCGTGTACTTGCAAATGTTCAGAGTGAAAAAAGAAAACTGATAAATCAATTTTTGCAATATCCCGATAATTCAGCAGGCAGTATTATGACTGCGGAATATATCAGCCTGAACGAAAATGAAGCGGTACAGGATGCGTTTGATACAATACGCAAAATTGGTCAAAACAAGGAAACCATCAATACTTGTTATGTGATAAAAAATGATCGAGTGCTTGTTGGTGAGGTTTCTGCCAGAACTCTTATGCTGTCAAATCTTCATGATCGTATTTGTGATATTATGAATAAATATCCTGTCTTTTCACACACCACAGATGACAGGGAAATTATCGCAGATCAATTCAAGAAATACGATTTATTGGCAATGCCTGTTGTAGATAAAGAACAGCGGCTTGTCGGTATTATCACGGTTGATGATATTATGGATGTCATTGTTCAGGAAGATACCGAAGATATGGAAAAAATGGGAGCATTAAAACCTTCGGATGATCCCTATATGAAATCGGGTATTTTTCAATTGGCGAAGAACCGTTTTCTGTGGCTTTTGGTATTAATGCTTTCGGCAACCATAACGGCAGCAATTATCGAAGGTTTTGAAGAAAGCCTTGCGTTAATGCCGATACTTGTGGCTTTTATTCCGATGCTTATGGACACTGGCGGTAATTCGGGCTGTCAATCTTCAACTCTTATTATTCGCGGTATGGCGTTAGGTGATATACGGTTAAGGGATTTTCTCCGTGTATTCTGGAAAGAGATCCGTGTTGCGCTTCTGTGCGGTCTTGCTTTGGCGGCAGTCAATTTTGGGCGTATTTATATAATGAATGGCAAGAATATATTGCTGGCTGTTACTGTTTCTTTGGCTCTTGTTTGTACGGTGCTTGTTGCAAAATCTGCAGGCGCTTTACTGCCTATGCTTGCGAAACGCATTGGCATTGATCCTGCAATGATGGCGGCTCCTGTTATTACCACGATAGCGGATGCCGCTTCGCTCATAATGTACTTTACGTTTGCAAGGCTCATTCTGGGGCTTTAGGCAGGGTTAAAACAACCGTTTTTTCTTGGGTTTTTGGGGCTTGGAACAGATATTTTATTTTTCATATTGCGATAGCTTGTCCAAAACTGCCAAAAACGTGTAAAATAAACAAGGTTATGGAAATGCGGTCAAAAACTACATTACTGTTTCTCGCTTTGTTGATTTGCGTTATTTCTGCGATGGTTTTTGGCGAAATCTTTATTTATTCCCATGTTGACCATGAATGTACTGAAATAGGGACCAATTGTCTTGTCTGTATAAAAATAAATGTATTAAAGAATTTTCTAAAAACGCTTAAAATGGCAAGTGTTTGTTTTTGTCTTGCTGTTCTATTGTCCTGCTTTAACTGGAAAAAACGTAAGGATTTGGTTTTTTCTCAACATCAATTTTCACCCATAACATTAAAAGTCCGCATTAACTCCTGAAAAACATTTTTTTCAGACAGACACCATTAAAGACACTCTTTTATATTTTTGCGGAGGAGTTTTATGAAAACATTATTATTTTTTGAGAGGAGTTTATTATGAAAAGAATACTGTTAATAGTTATAACATTTACGGTTGTATTTTTTGTTTTAGCAGGCTGCAGGCAAAACAGAAATACTGTACGACAGGAAGGCAAAATCAATGTAACGGCAACGATTTTTCCTGCCTATGATTTTGTCCGTCAAATTGCGGGCGATAGAGTAAATCTGTCCATGCTGCTGTCGCCGGGTGCGGAAAGCCACTCGTTTGAACCTTCGCCAAGGGATATTATTACCATTCAAAACAGCGATGTTTTTGTATTTGTAGGCGGCGATTCAGATATGTGGATCGAACGTATTCTGCAATCAATGGATACGGAGCATATGAGCATTTTTGCCATGATAGATTTTGTTGATTTGGTAGAAGGAGTCGCATGCAATCATGACCATGATGATTTAGATCATGATGATCCTGATCATGATGACCACGAGCATATCTGCGATGATATTGAATACGATGAGCACGTCTGGACTTCTCCCCGAAATGCAATACAGCTTGTCAGGGAAATTGCAATACTTCTTTGCGAGATTGACCCTGTCAATGCAGCATTTTTTCAGCAAAACGCCGCTGCTTACATTGCAGAGCTGGAACAGCTGGACGCCGCTTTTGCTGCAGTTGTTGCCGGAGCGGTACGTAATACAATCATATTTGGTGACCGTTTTCCCTTTAGATATTTTGCTGATGCTTATGGTCTTGAATGGTTTGCCGCATTCCCTGGCTGCTCCACCGAAACAGAGCCGAGTGCTGCTACAGTTGCTTTTTTAATAGACAAAATAAGGGCGGAGGGAATTCCGGTTGTGTTTCATATTGAATTGTCCAATGAACGAATGGCAAATACGATTAGCGGGGAGACTGGCGCGAAAAAACGCTTGCTTCATTCTATCCACAATATTACAAGGCGTGATTTTGACGCAGGGCTTGGGTATCTTGAACTTATGCGCCGTAATGCAGAAAACCTGCGGGAGGCGTTGCACTGATTATGCCGCAAACACAGTTTGTTTTACATTGCCAAAATGCTGCATTTGGATATGACGGGAATATTGTCGTTCATCATCTCAATTTCGTTGTGCAAGACGGCGATTTTCTGTTAATTGCAGGAGAAAACGGCTCTGGTAAATCAACGCTTGTTAAAGGTTTATTGCGGCTCATGCCCCCAATGGAAGGAGCGATTAGCTTTAGTGCTGAATACAAAAAGGTTGGGTATCTTTCT
>WQXQ01000016.1 GCA_009784775.1 Treponema sp. | reverse complement strand
TTGAACAGGTAACTAAACGCCACATCGAAGGATTTGCGCATAACATTACCGACTCACATATCAGTCCATACGAAGTACCCCAAAAGACAGAATATCAGGGCCTCGTCGCTGAAAACGAAAAATGAGTACGCGCCATGGGCGCCGCCATTAAGGATTTTTTAGTAGTTCAAATAATTGGGATATTGAAGGATGATTATTGCCGGACATAATTAGATTTTCCAGAATTAACAATGCTTCCGTATTTCGGGCTTGCAAATAATAGGTTATGCTTTTTAAATATAATATATCGGGACGATTTGGTTCAATCAGCAAGGCCCTGTCTATATAATTTTCCGCAGCGGTAAAATCGGCATTATCCAATGCTGTTTCCGCCAGAACAAGCAGTTGCGGTGCATTTATAATCTTAAAATATAAAACTTGTAAAGGGTCATATTGAAAAAGGCCTTCGAATGTTTCATATCCCTTCTTTGCCAATTTGATATTATATTCGCCTTTTTTCATTTTATCCAGAATAAACCGGCCCTGTATATCAGAATCCACAATCATTTTTTCATTTATGGAGACTGCTACTCCGCTTACCGGAGTATTTTCATAATCATAGATCATCGCATACATCATACCTTCGTTGGACAATCGTTTTATTGGTTTACCAGTCTGGCAAGAAGCCAATAACATTATACCCAAAAGTAAAAAAATGCCGATTGTTTTTTTTGTCATGTGTTTTATCTCCTGTTTATCTCGTATATATTATCGTCTATATACACAATAATGCTGCCGGACGGACCAGAAACATATCGCATATTGCCTTCATTAAAATTTCCTAGTTTCAATATTGTACCCGTATTTTTATTTTTTAGATATATGTACCTGACATCATCATCTCTTACACTGCCTACATATTCAAGCCAGTTAACTCCTTGCGCTACTGCTGGTGTTGTTATAATCTGCGGCTGTTCTCTAATTACAGGATCTACAGGTCGTATTGTTGGTACAGGTATAAAATAATTCCGGCTGATATTGGCAATTGGAAAGGGATTAGTGATTTTCTCTGGAACGGCGTTGATATCATCACTTTTTGGATGATAGTATTCTGTCTTTATACGGATTACAACATCAAGTATATTGCGGGGGTATAAATTTCTTATCTGTGTCAGACGCACATCCCATAAACGGTATTTTGTTTTTATTTCATACAGTGCGTTAAAAAAGCCAATTCCTGGTCCTCTGAGTGAGTATTCTATCTCTGTTTCTTGTGAATCATTCACAAATTGGTAGCTGTTAGCAGTACAGCCCCATTTTGTGAATAACGCCTTCACTGCTTCACCAAATGCGGAAGGACTTAATTGGGTCTCTAATGCTGTATAATTGATTTCTGCGGCTATCAAATTTTCCAGTATGGCAATTTGATCTCTTGTCGGGAGTGTTTCATCAATTAACACCACTCCTATTAGAATAGTTCCACTTAATGTAAAAGTATCCCTGTTGCCAGTAGGGTGAACTTGGTGCAACCTGACACTGCTTACTAACCGGTGTTTTTCAAATTTGTTTAACAATTCAAGTGAATTATTGGCTATACCTTCAATCTGAAAAAAATTACCGCTAAATGTTGCTGACTGTATTCTGGTTTGTTGATCCACACATTCAGAAATTACCACAGCTATATCAAAAGGTGTTGTGGTTTTTGAAGAAATTATTTCCTGATAGCGGAGTTTTAATGCCGAAAGATGTTGGTTTTCACGCTGTCTCTCAATATCAATTTTTTGCTGTTGTTCCTGTTCAAATCGAAATTGGGCGTTTCGTTCATTCTCGTTTTGGCGGTGTTGATAGAATAACCGTGAGCCTAAAATCAGAAAAAATATTATGGCTGCGGCAACAACAATACGTTGTCGTTTTATCACAGTGCTTTTTTCGCTAAATAATGATATTTTATGTATATTAATTTTTTTTAGTTCTATGTTCTTGTTAAGGAACTGTATATTATTGTTCTCTTGAAACGGAGTTAAAAGCTTTTTGTCGGTTTCATCACAGTAAATTATCAAGTTTGTTTCTATGCCACACAGTTTTTTGACATCATCGGATAACTGGTATTCAGTTCTGATTTTTACAATAGACGACAGAACTGCACCGTTTTCAATGCGGACATAATCAATCCACCGTTTTCCAATATACAGGACATTTGCTGTTTTTTGTGAGTACGCATACTGAGCAAAAAGCGGTGAAAGTGGAAGTATCGTGTTTCCTGTGTTTTTATCAAGTACAAAGACCAGGTAGCTCCATTTTTTAGTGCTGTTTTTTCTAATTTGAATATTATAATCGGAAATGTTTCCCGGATATAAGCTGCTCAGTTTGAATTTGACAGCCGACAGAAGTTCTTTACCCCGTACATGGGGAATTTCGAGCACAAACAACCAGTAAGATGTGCGATCGTAGAATTCAATCATTTAAAAAACTCCTGTCAATGAGCCGGTATAATTCAATTTCTTGTATATTACCGTTTTTTTTCGGTATTGCAGCGATAATTGCTTCCAATTCCATAGATGGGTTCATGATGAAACGTATTTTCCAGAAAGATGTTTTTGTTCCCAAATAACTCATTAGCGGGTGGTTTATAGGGATGCTTAGGATAGACGAAATATCAGAATGTAAGATCGGGCCGCTTCTAAGCCTGTTGATTAAAGCATCTGTTTTTTCATTTGGTCTTTCAATTTTAAATGAGTTTCGCATAATGAGCGGCCGGAGTATGTCTGGATTTACCATGTTAACATTCATACGGGGAAAATCATTTACCAATGGGAATAATTTTTCGGTTTCAGTAATTGCGAATGATCTGCTAATATTTCGAAAGGCAAAGGATTCCGTATCATTTTTGTACAGCCAGCCGTAAGATACGCAAGCTCCCCATGCTTCTTCTTTTATAAATTCCCTCCATACAGCCTTTGAAACAGAAAGACCATTTATGTTACGCCATGCAGTAAAAGCGGCGCCGGTGTTATCTGCGAACAAATATCTTGCAAGGTTGCTATCCGCCATATCTGTATCGGAAAGAAAATCAAGATGATAGCCGCTGGAAATGTCGGTAAATTCCAGTCCGTACTCTTCATATTCCCGGCAGAGGGATGTAATGACCTCATTGTTTTTATCGTCATATTGATATAGTCGTAGCGGCTGCATTTTAGCTATTATTTCGTCAAGCAAAATATCGGCTGCTAATTTGGTATTGAAATCATGGTTGTCGGTTTGCGAATAGGTTATTGCGGCTTTGGCATACCATATGCCGCCTGAAATAACTGCCACGATAAAGAAGAGAAGTAATACCGCATTGAATTCAATATACCCTGAATCTTTTTTCATTGTATTGCATCCATTATTGTAATTGAAGAAAATAATGCGGTTGTCTGCATTTCATAGCCGTTTACTGAATAAACAACTTCAATGCCCCTGGGAACTTTGTGGCGATCGGAAATTATCCTGACCGATTTAATATAAGCTCCTGTCTTGGATCGGTATAATTCAGCGGTAAAGGCTTCGATATACGGTATTGGATTAGCCCAATATGGAATATGTACGGCATCGGCCATGATGCGGATATGCCGATCTATGCGGGTAAATGCTGTCGCAGTACTTGTCGTTTTGGATGATTGAAACATGCCTTGTATGGTAGTATTAGACGCAATGACCAACAGGCTGCCAAGAATAAGGATAATTGCAACAGACAGCAATGTCTCCATTAAGGTAAACCCAGCGTCAGTTTGTAAACCCTGTTTGTGCTTCATTGCTGCATCCTTTCCAGTGCAATCTTGTTTCGTGTATTGATTTCCTGTTGTACATTCTCAAGTAAACGAGAACCCTGACGAGATAAAACGGTCATTGATGCTATGACTGCTGCAAAACAGATAATTACTATAAACATAACCAATAAACCGCGCAGCATAATAAACCCATCTGAAGGTTTAGTACTGCCGGATGATTTAATCTCCCCAGGAATTAATGTCTGCATTTTTTCCCTCTCCACCTTCTCTGCCATCAGCACCAAAAGAACGGATGCTAAAGGGCAATCCTTCCGGTCCAGGAACCTTGTATTCATAGGGGTTACCCCATGGATCATTCGGTTTTTTTTTGTATATATACGGCCCTGACCAATTAGGACTGCTCGGCTCAATTGATGGTTTTTTCCAAAGGGCTTCAAGGCCTTGTTCCTCTGTTGGGTAACGACCGCAATCTATATAGTACGATTCCAGGGCAAGCGAAAAAGAATCAATTTGACTGCGAGCTGCCGCAGTCCGCGCTCTGTCAAGATACTGAATTCCTGTGAAACCCACTATAGATGTGAGAATCAGGACAATCGCAATAACTATCAGGGTTTCCATAAATGTCCACCCATCGTCTGTACATCTGAATTCAGAAATAACATTTTTTTCTTTCATAACAACCTCCCATACAAAGAGAATAATGGCAATATAAATTGTACTATCATAATTAACACTATAATGCCTACAGCCAAAATTAAACAAGGCTCAAGCAAGTTCATTAGTTTTTCTGACATACGATCCACATCTTCCTGAAAATATTGGCGAATCTGCGTAAAGACTGGCCCTACCGCCCCAGTTCGTTCTCCTACTGCTATCCATGTGGAAATATAGGAAGGAAATTCCTTGTAAAGGCCAAATACCCTGGAAAGTTGTTCCCCTTTCAACAGCATTGAATGAACTTCGGTTAGTGCTTTGCCATATGCGCGGTTTCGTACCACAACGGCGGTTTCACGTAATGCGGTATGAATATTGATACCCGATCCGGTCAACATTTCCATAGCAAAAGAAAAATCCATTGTCTGTATCGCTTTTATATAAACGCCGAATAACGGCAGTTTAAGAAGCATATAGTCCGAAAAATACGAAAAACGCGATGAGTATTTGCGTAACAGCGCAAAACCGATGGTAGCGGTGACGAGCAGGATAAAAGTCACAGCCGATACCCATATGGAACGGTATACTCGGGCCAGTTCAATGACTGCGTCCTGATCTGCTCCGACTCTGAAGGCAGCAAATACTTCCACCATTCTAGGCATAATGAATGCAATAATGGCGGTGCTTCCAACAATAGCGGCGCATAATACCATAAGCGGGTACCAGATCACGTTCCCAATTTTCCCCCGTATTTTTTTTTCATTCCGCAGATATACGCTCATCCGTTCAAAAACCGCCGTTACCGACCCGGTTTGTTCGCCAAGCTTTATCAGAGACTGATACAGGGAAGAAAAGGATGGGGAATGCATCTTGAGCGCTTCATGCAGAGGCAAGCCGTTTTGCAATGCTTTAAGGAGACTTTTGCACAGCCAAACTGTTTTTGGATCTGTCGCTATGGACGTGCATAGGGCTATTGCGTCCTGAACGGTCAGGCCGGATTTGAGCAATGATGTCATTATCTCCGTAAATTCAAGGATAATACTACGGCTATAATTCTTTTTTGAATACATTATTGCGGAATCTGCAATCTGAGTATATTTAACCAGAATATGCTCACTGTCATTAAATGAGGTGGCTAATTCATGTTCATTTGTAGATTCTTTGATCAGGGTTGTTTTCTTTCCGGCAGGAGTAACAATCGTACAACGGTAGTAAGGCATTAGAATAGCACCTCCCGTTCCACTTCGTGCAGGGTAGTAATTCCATCAATTACTTTTTGCAAAGCGTTTTTTGCCATACTACACATACCTGTATGTACTGCCGCATAACGTGCAATTTCCGCGATTGGTTGGCGTCCGGCAATCATTTCCTCAACTGTTTTATCCACTGTAAATACTTCGCTAATAATGGTACGACCTTTGTAGCCGGTATACTCACAGTCAGAACAACCCACGCTTTCAAACATCGAATCTCCTGTTATTTTATATTTCGTCATTAATGACTGCGCTTGCTTGCTTAAAGAAACCTTTTTTCCGCATAACGGACATACCTTCCGTACAAGTCGTTGTGCAACAGAACATCGAAGCACTGCCGCAATAAGGTATGGTTCAAGTCCCATGTTTTCCAGCCGAGTTATAACAGAAACACTATCGTTGGTATGAAGGGTTGATAGAATCAAATGGCCGGTTAAAGCTGAACGTAAGGCAAGTTCTGCAGTGGCAGTATCCCGAATTTCACCAACCATTATGACATTGGGGTCTTGCCTTAGTACTCGGCGCAACATTCCGTCAAAGGAAAGATTTATTTCATCATTTACCTGAACCTGATTTACACCAGAAATAAGCTGTTCTACCGGATCTTCAATGGTAATAATTTTCATTTCCGATATTGGCAGACTGGCGATAAGCGCATGCAAGGTTGTGGTTTTGCCACTTCCAGTTGGGCCGGTCAGCAGAATGAGGCCAAACGGCTGAAGAACTGCTGTTTTAATAGCGTTAAGGTCTTGCGGGTAAAAACCCAATTCGTCCAGTGAAAGCAGTTTTGCTGATGTGTTAAATATTCTTAATACGATGGATTCCCCATTAGCAACCGGAATAACTGAAACCCGTAAATCAATAGTGCTGTTTTCAATTGTTACGGATATCCGCCCGTCTTGTGGTAACCGCTGTTCCAAGGGGTTAAGATTAGCCATAATTTTTATGCGATTTGAAATAGTAAAAAAAACTGATTTATCGATTTTTTTTATCGTCCGCAACACTCCGTCTATACGGTAGCGAATATGTACAGAGTCCGCGTGGGCTTCTATGTGTATATCTGATGATTCCAGCCGTATAGCTTCAATGCAGATTGCATTTATGATATTAACTACCGGAGCGCCTTCGGTTATAGTGTCAAGAGCGATAAAATGTTCTTTTTCTTGTTTTGTATCTATCGGGTTTATGGCTGTAGTCTCGCCAATAAAAGTAGCCAGTTCCGCCGCACTGATACTGGAAAATATAGTTTTTTTGGGATAATGATAGTTTTCCAATTCATGGCACAGTTGTGTGTCTCCCCCGTCAACAATAGCAATACGCACTTCATTCGCTGTTTCGCTGATTTTTATCGCTCCTTGACGGCTGATAAACTCCCTATTATATTGTTCTCCAAAAGCGGAATTAAATTGAAATTTTTTTAGACTAATCCGCTCCATGTTATATTCCATCTTTTTGGACATATTTTTTGAAGTATTCTTCAATTCTTCTTGAATGATCCATTGTCTGTGTTGGTCCACTATGTACGTGGGGGATTATATAAATAACCATTTCGGTAGTATTATCCTGGATGACAAAATCCTGAAAAAGCCTTCCAACCAGTGGGATGCTTCCCAATATAGGCAATTTTCTGATATTTTCGATCTTTTCTACCTGCAATAATCCACCAATAACAATAGGTGTTCCGGATTTTGTTCGTACCTGTGTATTTACTATCCGTTCGGAAGTGGGTGGCGGATTGGTAGTTGCGCTGGCATTAATCCCGCTTTCGTCTTGCTTTGAAACAGCCGCATTAACTTTCATGGTTATCATACCATCACCGGAAACCCAGCCGTTAATATTAAGCACTAAACCTGAATTTATTTCACGTGTTACGCCGGTGTAGAATGGCCTGCCGGTTTCAGGATCAATGGTGGTATCACGGTAACGAAATGTGGTGGTATTCTCAAACTTTATGTCCTGACCGGAGATGCCATTGAGAGTTGTATCCGCCAAAACTTTTGCTTTATCATCACCAATTTGCAGATCAAGTTGAAGTGCAAACTGATACCCGAATTCGGTAATAATGTCAAAATTGATATTAACCAAGTTTGAAAAAGTGCCGGAAAACATTCTTGGCATTTCAAAATCCGGTGAAGACCTGTCAATATTTTCGGTTGATGATATTTTAAGCCCTCTGGTCCAGGAAATATTGTCGCTGCGCTGGTATTGCATAACCAGTAATTGATAACGTATTTGCGGTTTTGGCTGATCGATTAGTTTAAGATGTTCTAAAAATTGTTTTTGTTTTTCATCAGTTCCTTTATAAAAGACCAGTGTTGGATCGGAAGACATAACCAATTCTTCTCTTGTAACGGACGGGGGCAGAAATTGCAGTAATTCATCATTTCTTATATACCGTAAATGGATAGGTGCCCCCATGTTACGTTTATCAACCAGTTCTATATACTGCTTGAATTGTTTATCTTGTTCTTCAGTTATGTTAACGATAAAGGCATTGGAATCGGGTATTATCAGCGGCGAAGTTTTTGCCAGCTCCTGCGGTAGCAATGTAATAAAATCCTTAACAGTTAAAAATTGAATCTCGAAACGGGCAAAATACTTGCCTTCTGCCGGTACATCCAACAATGTAAAAAAGTCGGCAATTGGCGTTATTTCCTCTGTGCTGCCGGTAAGATATACGGAATTGGAATTTTTGTCGGTCTTGATATAAGACGAAGCGGAATATTCATTGGGAATCAGCGCTACAGCGTTATCAACAGAAATATGCTGCAGTTGTATAACCATTACATTTTTCAGTTTTTTTAGAATATCCCGGCGCTGGACTTCGAAAATGTAATAAATGGAATTGCTCTCAACAAAATCACAATTAGCCTGTTCCAATACCAGACGTAACAACTGATCAAATTGTTTATCCTGAAAATAGAGATTGTCGATCGAAGAATCCATTCGTTGAAGCAGAGAGTATTCTCGGTTGCCGGTTTTGAACAACAGGGACAATATTGATGAAAAAGACGCTCTTTGAATGTTCATGGAATATAAATCGTTTCTTACCGTAATTGAATTGCTGCCTAGTCGTCCGGTAGTATTTTGTGTTTGATCAATCGTCCTTTTTATATAAAAAGCATTGTTTTCTTCTTGTATGGAATACTCGGGATATTTTTTGATGATGATTTCCAGTAAATCCGTTATTAGTGCTTTTTCGCTGTTAATACTAATGACAGTGCGAGGCAACTGGTCATACAGGATCGTTCTATTGATGCTTTTCGATAAGGCTTTGACAAGCATTTCTATGTCCACATTTTCAGCATTCAGATTGATGAGTTCCCTTTCACGGGTGATGCGTATTCGGGATACATAGTATGTGTTATTCCGTTTTTCAACAAATAAATTACAAGCATCTGTAAAACGGTAAAGGGCATCTTCGAATGAGGAATCGCTAAAATGAAAGGTTGCTGTTCCAATTACAGTTTCATCTATGATAATAGATTGACTGCCAGCATCAGCTAATACCATGAGAATATCGGCGATGTTTTGATTACGGAAATCCATAGACCGTATGGTTTGACCGTGTACCAAGGGCAGCCCTGTCAAAAGAAGGAATGATGTAAAAAATATTACTGATGATTTCATTCTGTAACTCCTGTAATACTTTGTATGTTGATAGGGAGAGCCAGAATAGCGCCTGCACTCAAAAAAGGGGCAAATGGAATTTTGGTTGTTTTAGGCCAACGAAACAGTATAATTCCCAGCATATAAACGACAATACTCAACAAAGCAGTGTAAAAAAAAGCTTGGATAAGTTTGTCCGGTCCTAAAAGATATCCTAGCAAAGTGGCGTATTTTACGTCTCCAAATCCCATACCTTGTGAATAATACCACACAACGCCAAAAAGAAGGAAGGCTATTAGAGCAGTAGAAATACGGGCTATTAAAAGCGTATGCGGCTGGCTTTTTTCCATGAAAAATAAAACCAGAGCGAAAGAGAACAGTAAAACATCCGGAATACGGAAAGTTTTAATGTCAATAACGGCAATTACAATACAGAAACAAATAGCAATTATAGTATACATACGGGAGTATTATATCACATTGGGGAGTGAAAATAAATGCCTATGGCGCAATTGGTAACAGCATTTTCTTCCATATTTTTTTACTCTTGACACCCCTTCGCCAACGGCCTACAATGCCTGTATGTTTGGAAAAAAACCGCTTCCCGTGCCTGAGCCTGAAGACCAGGTCCGGTTACTGCCTGTTTTGGGAATGCGCCCTGGGGTGTATATTGCCATTGCCGGCTTATTGGTTATTATGGTTATTCTCTTCTTTATTTTATTGTATCCGGGCATTACCCAACCCGGTTCTATGGTTATTTTTACCAGCGAGCCGGCTGGGGCGGCGCTCAGGGTAAATGATGTGTATGCCGGAACGTCCCCTTGCCGGGTTTTTGTGTCCAGGGGGCAGCATTCCATGGAAATAGTGCTGCCGGGTTTTGAACCGGAGCATATGGAATGTACCATACCGGGGCGGCTCTTTGCGTCAAAGTTGGTTCCCCGGCGTTATGCGCTTGACGTACAACTACGCACAAATGACCCAATGGCCGCTTTGGCAATTGCCGCCCATGATTATGCTGCCTGGACTTTTGGCGGCGAGCCTACAGGCACCTGGCAGGTACCCGTAAGCCTTTCGGAGGGAGTGTACCGCATTGGCGCTGCCGCCGCCGATGCGCATGAAATCCTTGCCGCCGCCGCTCGCTTTGCCGTAACCCGCGCCGCTCTGCGCGACCTTGTTCGGGCCAATGTACTCGCTGCCGGCGCTCCTCCTTCTCCGGTGAGCCTTGTGCGCTCGGTTGCGGATATTGCCGTATTTCTTGCCGATAATCCCGCCAGCGCCGCCTGGCTTGCCGATACCCTTCCTCCTGATGCCGTGATGGTACTGCTCTCCTCTGCGTGGTATCAAAAACAGTTTGCCGTTTTTGCCGGAGTCATCGCAGAAGAATCGTTGGCGCGCCAATCGGCGAGCCAATTGGCACGGGATTTGCCTGCCGGTCAAATTCGGGTGGGCGGGCTTTTGTTTACCGGTTTGGAAAGCGGTACTCTGGCGCGGGGAGAACCCTTTCCCCACGCAGTACCAATAGAATCATTCATGATCTGTACGACCGAAGTGCCGGCATCTGCGTATGCGGACTTTCTTGACGCAAATCCCCGGTGGCGCATTGAACAGGGACCGGCATTGGAAGCGCAGGGGCTTGTTACTAACGAGTACCTTGCCGATTTTGGGGTAGGCGGAAACCTGGCAGGTTTGGGCATAAGGGCAGTGTCCTGGTTTGCGGCGCAGGCCTTCTGTGAATGGCTCAGCGGCAAATTGCCTGAATCGTTTATGGATTGGGAGATTCGGCTGCCGACAGAATCGGAATGGGAATATGCCGCAAAGTCTTTGCGCAGGCAGGGCGGGCCGCTATGGGAATGGTGTGCCGATCCGTATGCGCCGCTCCCTTTTCTGGCTGCTTCGCCGGAAGCAATCGCTATGGTCGGTTCGCCTGAGCGGCCGGTTCGCGGCGGTTCCTGGTTAAATGCCGCAGGATCAATCGGCGTGGAAACAAGAGCTTCCCTGCCTCCGGCAAGCTGTTCGGCGTTTGTTTCGTTCCGCCCGGTAATTGCGCAGAAAGCAGCGCAGAAAACGGCGAGTCGCTAAATGGCCGAAGCGGTAAAAATCATTGCGGTGAACCGCAAAGCGCGGCATGACTATGCAATAGACGATTCGTATGAGTGCGGTATAGAACTGCTCGGCACAGAGGTCAAATCCTTTCGTGACGGAAAAATATCGTTCCCCGATGCATGGGCGGAAGTACTGTCCGGTGAGGTATGGCTCCGTTCCCTGCGGGTAGCGGAAAATCCTTTTTCTTCGGTATTTAACCACGACCCCGACCGCAAAAAGCGGCTCTTGCTCCACCGTGACGAGATCAAACGGATTCAACGCAAGGTTGAAGAAAAAGGGTACACGCTCATTCCGCTGTCATTTTATTTCAAAAAAGGAAGGGTGAAGGTGGAACTGGGATTGTGCAAAGGAAAAAAAGCCTACGATAAACGCGCCGACATCCGCGAACGCGACGTCAAAAGAGACATCGCTCGCGAATTCCGCACACGGTAATCAATTTCCATTTTTTCACGCAAAGGCGCAAAGACGCAGAGATCGCAAAGATTAAGAAAGGTGGGTGGCGGCGTATTAAAAAATAACGCAGTTCCTCACCTTCTTCGCGATCTCCGTGCCTTTGCGCCTTTGCGTGATGAATTCGAGTTACATTATTTCTGTAAAATGAATTCGACGCGGCGGTTTTTCCAGTTTTCGTCGGTGTCGTTCCAGTCAGCAACGGTCCGGGTGCCGCCTTCGCCGGTGGAAGACAGTCTGGTTCTGTCAACGCTGTTGTTGGTTGCCAGATAATCGACGACGGCTTTTGCCCGCGCTTCACTGAGCGGTTTCAGCTCGTTCGCTTCTTCAGTGTTTCGGGCTGCTCCGGGCGCAGTAGTCGGGTTTGCGTGGCCTTCAACTTTTACCTTGTAATCGTCGAATCGGTTGAGCGCTCTGGCGATGAGTCCAAGAACCCGCGCGTTGCCTCTCATGTCATCTTCGCTTAACAGGCTAAAGTCGCTGGAACTGGGCGGGAACACAATGGACGGAACAACTATCCGCAGCAGTTCACCATCGCGTATAACAAGAACGTCAGTGCTGATTGTTCCTTCATATGCGGTGTTGTTGCCGTATACGTCGTTGACAGTCAATGTGAACAGGTAATCTGTGGCGGATTGCACCATTTCACCGGTGGTTCTTTTGCCGTTCCACTGCCATGTTGCCGGGGGGGCTCCTGTGCCGCTCTGCTCAAAAAAGACTCTTGAGCGTTGGCCGCCGCCCTGACGCTGGGCTCTGCCTTCACGTTGACCTGCTTCTCCGGCTGGCCGCGCTGCCGCTCCGGCCTGGGCTCCGGCCCCTCGGCGATTTACTTCAATACGCCAGTCTTTAATGGCAACGGGATGATCCACTGCAATGGCAATGGACATTGTGTCGTCGGCAACATCAGGATCGGGACTGAATAATTCCGGTATGGTGACCGCTAGTTCCGGGCCGACATTGGGATTTTCTGCCGGTGGCGGCGGCGGTGTACCCTTACAGGCGACAATAACGGAAACCGCGAAAATCAGTGCGATGATCTTTTTCATCATGAAATCTCCTTCTCATAATAATTAAACATTGGTTTAGTAATGACTTAATTTGGGGCTTTTGTCAAGAGCCGCGCTCAGAGCCGTGCTCAGAGTCGCGCTCAGGCCTGCGACTGGAGTTCCGCGTCGCTTTTGCGGATGTATTCGGGGCCATTGGCATAATGGGCAGTGTTGTTTGCAATAATACGGGTTTCCTGTGCAATACGCAGCAGGGTTCCGGCATTGCCCCACCGCAGGCCTTTTCCCCACTGAATGCCGGGGACAGTGTCTGTTAAGTGTTCATGCAGAATTGGCGCCCCGGGACCGACAAGCAATACCGGCGCCGGCATACCGGTATCGGCAATGGCGCGGGCGATTTCGGCAGGGGCGGCGTCCATGTCAGGACAGAGCCGCTTGCCGTTATGGTACAGGGCGCAGAAAAAGGCCTGTTTTTTGGCGTCAAGTACCGGCATGATAATTCCCGGCCACGCAGAAAAGGGCCAAGCCAGGCAGTCAAGAGTGGGAATGGCGGCATAAGGCAGACCCAGCGACAGGGCAAGGCCTTTGGCAAGGGAAAAACCGATACGCAGGCCGGTGAAAGAGCCGGGACCGCCCATGCAGAGTACCCCGGAAAGCGCTTCGGGTTTAATGGCTGCTTTTTGCAGCAGCATATCAATGCTGTCCATTATCAGTTCCGAATGGCGCAGACCCGCATCGACCTCGAAGAACCAGGTATCCTTGCCGTTAATGCCCAGGGCAACTGAAATGGTTTCGGTGGCAGTGTCAATGGCAAGCAGGTTCATTATACATCCTGAATAAACGGCTGTGCGGGCCGGTAATGGTAATTTCTATGGTTATTGCGTCAGGCGGAATGGAATGCGGTATACGTTCGCTCCATTCGATAATCGCGATACCCGCTCCGCCGATTAATTCTCCGGCTCCGATATTGTCAAAGTCCGCATCGCCGTTCAGGCGGTACGCGTCAATATGATACAGGGGGACAGAGTCATGGGCGGTATATTCACTGACAATGGTGTAGGTGGGACTGGTAACCGGTTCGGTAATGCCCAGCCCGCGGGCAATGCCTTTTACCAGACAGGTTTTGCCGGCGCCCAGCCCTCCCTTTAAGGCAATGACCGTACCTGACCTGACAGCGCAGGCAATACGTTCCCCCAGGGCTTCGGTTTCCTCCGGTGAAACAGAAATATGTTCAGTCAGGCAACATTCCATCTGAATGCATGGTTGCAATATAGTGTTTAAGCTCTTTGACAATGGGGACAAGCGGGTAGTCCAGATCATCCAAAAAAGAAACCGTAATTTCCTTCTGGCCGGTAGGCTTTATTTCAATGCTGAAATCGATTCGGTAGTCTGTCGGATCCTTGGTTAGCTCAAGCACAGCCACTCCGGTAAACAGCAAACGGTAGTAAATGGGAATATCTTTCCTGACGATATCCTTAATGGCAATTACTTGCATGGCAACCCCTTTTTTTTACTCATTGGCATATTCATACACCAAGGCATTTATTGCATTTAACGATTTACGCGGAATTTTAAGGAATTTTATATGCAGAACCGGGTTGGCGCCGCTCCGGCTGAGCCGCACCACTTCGCCCAACATTGCAATAGTCGAACCATCCGCCTGGGTAAATTCTACTTTGAGCCGCTGGCCGTGATTGACTGATGCCCTGGTTTTAAGGGAACAGCCGCCAATGGAAATATCAGTGATGGTTCCGGTGCATTGACGTTTGTCCACAGACATTTTTTTGGTGTTGCTGTCTACATATACAAAATAAAAACTGGTTCCAATCGTTATATCCCGTCTGCGGAAACGGCGGTTTGAAAGTTTCTTTATTTGTCCCGAGTGGGATAGCTGCATAACCGGACCCTTGGAACTGTCCATAGAACCCATGATGCGGGTTTCAACCATGAAACCCTTGCTGGATTTGGTAAAGAAGGTGAGAGTAGCTTTGCTTCCTTTTGATAGACGGATCATAACGCCGGTGCTGGTTTTGGGATTTTCCACCAATAGGGTATCCCCTTTCGAAGAAATCACCTTCACCGGATAATTTGCTTTGTCAATACTCAGTACTGCCGGCGCGTTGTCCGGTATTTGGCGGGTCGATGTGGTCGTCTCGTTGCCGGAATTGGTTTCAATAATATTTCTGGTAGCAAAAAGCACCAATAGCCGCTCATTCAGTTCGTCATTATTTACGGATGTGCGCTCAATAAGCCGGTAGGCTCGTTTGAAATTCCGGTCAATAAGTTCGGGGTTGTTCAATAAACGAGCCGGCTCGGTTATGCCGCCGCTGCGCAGGACATAATCAAGCATTTTGGTCTGTTCCCGATCAAGCCCAAGGTTCATTGTCGCGCGATGCAGGGCAAACGTGGAATAATGCCGGGCACCGCCGCCCGCTTTGCCTTTGCCTTTTGATGTTCTGAAATTGCCTTTTGCGATGTTATAAATGAGTACAATTGCAAACACCACTCCCAGGCCGATTAAAATATGCGCGGTACTGGGGGATGTTTTTGAAGTATTGAAACCGCCGGCAGCGCCCTTCCCCATCATTTCAAAAGGGGACTGCAACCGGAACATCATATTGGTAAAAAAAATGGTTAAAAAACTCACTGCATCCTCCTTATGTATATTGTTCCTGTTTAGTAACTAAGGGCCTGTGCCCGCTGTTACCATGGCTGTTGCAATAGCTGAGTGCAGATTGCGCAGCCGGGGGGCTATTTCGTATTCGGCAATATCCCCTACCAGAACCGTATCGTGTTGTTGATATGCGGCAAGCAGCTCCTGTAAAGCCGTACTGAATTCGGTAATATATGTGGCAATGGGCATATCTTCAACTGTTATTTCCTTTACCGGAAATCCTCCTGTTTTAAGTACATTAAACACTCTAAAAATCTTTTCTGCAATACCTGAAAACGCATTTACGGTCTCTGCCGCCCGCATATCCTTGCCGGTCTGAATGTCCAGAGGAAGCTCTTCCAGACGGGCGCATATTTCGGCGACCAGCGGCGCGGTTTTGCCTATTTCGCCTGCCGGATCCTGCAATTCCTGAATTCGTTCTGCCACCAGCACACGGAGCGCCTGTGACCCGGAGCCTTCGCCGGAAAACGTTTTTACCGCCCAGATGAAAAGCTCAGGGCTTTGTTCGGCAAGCAAACGGGCTTGCGGGCTTTCCTTCCATTGTTCCAGAAAGGGGCCTTTTTCCGCAAAATCAGCGGTTTCGTAGGCATCAATGTCCTGCAGTATGTTTACCAGGCTTTCGGCATACAGGCACAGAACTGAAACAACGCTTATGTCAAGAATGGCTATGGAATCAATGCTTCTGCCGAAACAGGTTTCTATGGAAGCGGAGTTGAGTATTTCACCGTCAATATTCAGGCCGCTCAGGCGGTAGCCGGTACCGGCAAGCCATGTATCCAGGGCGGCGAGTACTTCTCCCACGTTTTCTTCTGTTTCCGGCTGAATGTCGGCGTCAACGCCGTTTATCCGTATTTTCATAGCTCTTACCTGTTATTATTATTTTGCCGGCTGAAATTATCAAGTGAGTTGGACATCTGTTCCATACGCGAGTACGCGCTTTCCATACGGGCGTACTGGATTTTGAGATCGGCTTCCTTTTGGGCAAGCTGGCGATCCATGGAATCGATGCGCCGTTGATCCTGACTTATCCGCGAATCAATGGTTCCCGTTTTTAGGGCGATAATACCGCCGGTGCCTACAAATGGCTGGGAAATGGTATCCAGATTAAACGCAACACCGGTATCGATCAGCATATCGCCGGTAGTATCTGACCCAAACAATTGTTTGATTGCCGGGAGTTTATCTTCCAACGCCGTGTCCAGCGTTTTTTCATTAATTTCCAGATAACCGCGCATCTGCGAGACGCTGTATCCGCCGCCGCCGCCGCGGACATTGGTACTTATCCCAATTTGGGCCAGCAATGCAAGCTCCTGTTCCGCGTCGGTAGGGTAAGGCGATGAAACAGCCCGTATCATATTTGACCTGAGCTGGGTGAGGGTTGTATCGCCGGAAAAAGCGCCAAGCCGTTTACGCATTTCTTCGATTTCTTCTTTATCAAGATAGGTTATTTCGTCTATCAGCCGTTCATCATTCCGTGACAGTATGTTCAGTTCTGCCATAAGACGATTATAATTGCCCACCAGGGAAATTATCGCTTCTTTTACCCCTTCGCGATCGGGACGTATATCCAGCCGTTCCGGTCTGTCGGAAGCGTTTCGCAGCGTTATGGTAACGCCGGGAATAATATCGTTGATGGAGTTTGAGGGACGTATCATATCTATCCCTTCCATTGAAACAATGGCATTCTGGGCGGTGGAAACTGCTTTCAGCGGTTTATAGGCCCCGCTGACAACATCAGGATCAAACACTTCCGCGCCGCGAATGGTAATATTCCGGTGGGTATTGGCATTGTCAATATGCAGGGCGGTAATGGTTTTCCCCCCGGCAATTTCGGAAAGGTTATATTCCCGTGCGGCAAAGTTTCCGGTATCGGTTATGGGCGGCAGCGCTGCCGTGCTGCCATCGGAAAAGCGCAGCGAAAGTACGGAAAGGTTGCTGAGCCTTTGCGGGGCAGGGGGAGGAGTCCATTCGGGAAGCGGCGCCGTTGAAGGATTGTTTTCGATGGTCATGCCGCTGTACGTTACCGATCCTGACAAAGGAGCTCCCGGGCCGGGCGGCGGCTGGGGAATGGATACGACTTCCGTGTTGACCTTGGTTGCGGTTTCAATTTTAAGTATCAGCGGCGACCCATGCTCTACATGCAGGCCAAACGGAATAGAAGCTGTCGCAAGGGGAGGCAATTCCAGCGCGCCATCGTTTATGGAGACAGGCGCTGAAGCCACGCCCACAGCGCGGACAGGCGAGCCTTCCCGCACGGTATTTTCGGTAATGGTAATTTCCTGACGGGAATCGTTTACGGTTTCTACCATTCCCAGACGTACTGCCAAAAGCGCGGCATCGCCGGAAAAGCCCAGGCGGTTGTCCTCGCCGGTTAATTTGGATTCCAGAAGCAGCGATCTGGTTCCCGGCTGTACGGTGAGCAGGCTTGCGCCGATTTTATTTCGTCCGTGGCGGTTTACTGCGTCAGTAAATTCCCGCAGGGTTCCGCCCCTGAAATTAAAGGCAATTTCGTCTTTTCCCACGGAAAACGCATAGGAGCCGGATTCAATCCTTGCCTTTTCATCAAGAGGATTGGAGAGGAATCGGTCTGCCTGAGCAAGCTGCTTGACGGTAAAACGGTATTCCTGTTCAATAGCTTCTCTGGTTGCCACCGCTGTGATGACATTTTCGTTGGAAGAAACAGCGATACGTTCATTAAAAGGGTTTTGAAAAGAAAATAAGAGCCGGGAACTTTCACGAAGGGATGTCACCCGCCGCCCCAGTTCCTGCCACCAGCTTTTACGGTCTTGAAGGTTTTCAATATTTTGCTGGGTTCTGTCCCTGGGTATACGTTCGATCTTCATCAGATCTTCGATTATTTTTTCACTGTTGAACCGGCTTCTTACTCCCGGTATATAAACATCTGACATACGTTCACCCCCCTCCGCTTAAACCATTAACAATGCGCATTGTTAATGGTTCTTACACCTGCTCGTTGAACAGAAAGCCAATAGTTTCTTTTAATTTTCTGTGCAGCCGCTGCAATTCTTCGGGTGGAAGTACTTTAATCACCTTATTGGTTGCTTTGTCAACGACCTTGACAATAACTTCGTTTGACTGGTGATCCACCACAAAGGTCAGTTTTTTGTTAAAAGCTTGGCTAACCTGCGCAATATCCGCCGCCATACGGCGAATTTCCTGCGGTTTTTGGTTGTTACTGTTTCCCGGAAGGGCAGCAATTAACTGATCAACCGCGATGCGTGGTTTTACAAATTTTACCTGTTTTCCGGAAAGTTCCTGAGCTGGGGCGAAACTTACGCCGGAGCTAATGCTTGAAATAGGCATATGGTACCTCCCTGTCTGAAATTCATCCTGCCATCCGTGGCAGGATGATCCAAAAATCTACGTAGATTTTTGGATCATCTGGGAGAAAATTGCTATGCAATTTTCTCCACAATAAACTATAAAAACTTTTCTAAAATCTGCTGTTTCAGAAAAGTTCAAATGCAAATAAAGGACGGGAAGGGCGCGAGCTTCGCCGTCCTGGCATTTTCAAAAGATGACGTCCAGAAATCTCTTGTAATGCCGGCCCACTACAGGCCATCTTAAAACAAATCGATCAGTGTCTAGCCAAGCAGCTGTAATACAGATTGTGTCCGTACATTCGCCTGAGCCAGCATCGCTACTCCTGCCTGAGACAGAATGGAATCCCTGGTGAACTTCACCATTTCGGAAGCCATGTTGGCGTCCCTTATGCGTGATTCCGCTGCCTGCAGGTTTTCTGCCGCGATTGCAACACCATGAGCCGCCATTTCAAAGCGGTTCTGGTAAGCGCCAAGATCTGCCCGTTGCCGGTTAACTTGCCTTAAAGCATTGTCTACCTGGCCAATAGCCAAGTTAGCTTCTTCGACAGTAGCGATGGAAACACCTTCGTCTCCGCTCTGTGAAGCTGACAAACCAAGCGCTGAAGCGGTCATTGTACCAATAAAGATCAGTTTGTTCTGATCCATGTTGGCACCAACCTGCAATTGCATGAGCCTGGTTCCGGTGTCTGCGGCAAAAGCGCCGGTCAGCATGTTCATGCCGTTAAACTGGGCATGGCTTGCAATCCGGTTCACTTCGTCAACCAACTGTGATATTTCCACCTGAATCATCATGCGGTCTTCATCGCTGTAAATGCCGTTGGCTGATTGAACTGCCAGTTCCCGAATGCGGCCCAGGATATCCTGGGTTTCCTGCAGGTAACCTTCAGTTGCCTGAATAAAAGACACGCCGTTCAGAATGTTGCGTTCAGCCTGGTTTAATCCCCGGATCTGACTCCGCATTTTCTCAGAAACCGCAAGTCCGGAAGCATCGTCGCCGGCGCGGTTGATCCGCAGACCTGAACTGAGCTTTTCCAAACTTTTGGAAATATCAAACTGGGTTACGCCGAGCTGACGATCGGCGTACATGGCGCTCATGTTGTGATTAATAATCATATAACCCTCCATAGTGTTAATGTATCCCGGCCATCCATAGCCAGAATCGCACCGCGGGAACGGTTTTTTCGGGGAGGGTTTCGCGCCGCCGCCCCAAAAACACCCGTAATACGGAACGAAACGACTATCTACTGATATAGAATAGCCTTTTCGTGCCGTTCCGCGCATTAACGGAAGGTTTTTTTCAAAGAACTCTGCTTGTCTCAAAACCGGGGTTTTGAAACAGCCCAGCCACCCAAGCGGCACGGCCGCTGTAAGCGATCCGGCTAACTCAAGTGGCCTTCAGTACGAAAGATCCAGAGGAGGGGAGTCAGGTTTCCGCGTCCGTAACTCCCCTACCAGATAATTATATCACACTATTGCAACAATTGCAATACCGAAGTGCCTCTTTGGTTGGCCTGCGCCAGCATGGCGGTTCCGGATTGCATGAGGATTTGGTCACGGACATACTGGACCATTTGATTGGCCATGTTCGTGTCCCTAATCCGGGATTCGGCTGCCTGAAGGTTTTCGGCGCCAACGTCAATACCGCGAACCGCGTGTTCAAGCCGGTTCTGGTATGCGCCCAAATCGGCGCGCTGTTTGTTGACGATTTTCAGAGCAGCGTCAACGGTACCAATGGTCATGTTTGCATCAGCGGGGGTTGACAGCGACACAAAGGTGCCATCGCCCACGTTGCGAATGCCAAGACCTGCGGCGGTCATGGTGCCAATGAATACCTGTGTCCGCTGATCCATATTGGCGCCAATGTGGAACCACATGGAGGCAGTGGGGACATTTTCGCCGGTTGCGCGGGCAAAACGTCCGGTGAGCATGTTCATGCCGTTAAACTGGGCATGGCTTGCAATCCGGTCAAGTTCATCGACGAGCTGGGAGATTTCCACCTGGATGTAGATCCGGTCTTCATCGGAATAGATACCGTTGGAGGCCTGGACTGCCAGCTCACGAATGCGCTGCAGTATGTCCTGGGATTCCTGAAGATATCCTTCGCTGACCTGAATGAAGGAAATGCCGTTTGAAGCATTGGTCGAAGCCTGGTTCAAACCGCGAATCTGTGACCGCAGTTTTTCTGATACGGCCAGACCGGACGCATCGTCGCCAGCGCGGTTGATCCGCAGACCGGACGAGAGTTTTTCCATGCTTTTGGTAACGTAGTTTTCGGTAACTTTGAGGGACCTGTCCGCAAACATTGCGCTCAGGTTGTGATTGATGATCATAAGATCCTCCTTGAAATAGTTGCAAAGGCATCCTTGCCTTTGGTTGGTATATTATTCCCGCTGCGTTAACCGCGGAATTCCCGCAGGGCAACAACCTACCTCTTTTATTTTCGGCAGCTATAGGACGGAACTTTAGCTTTTTTTTATTTTTTTTCCGAATTTTTGAGGAGGTTTTTTTCGCAAATTTTCACACAAAGACACGGGGACACAAAGGCACGGAGGGGGGAGAAAACGGTGATTGACACCATTTTCAGCCGCACCAGCCAGAAACGGTGATTGACACCTTTCCAGCCCGCTAGCCAAAAACGGTGATTGACACCTTTGTGGTAAAATTTAAAAATTGATGTACTTTAAGGGGGAAATTTTGGATATTGAACTGTTGCAGGAGCGGGCGCGGATTATTCGGCGGGTGCAGGCTTTTTTTGACGAGAAGGGCTACCTTGCACTGGACACCCCCTTGCTCTCGCCCGACCTTATCCCCGAATCCTGTCTGGAAGTCTTTGAAACACAGCGGCTCCTGCCTAATGGTTCCCGCACACCCTATTGGCTTATTCCTTCGCCTGAAATATGGATGAAAAAAATCATCGCCCGCCACCGTGTCAATGTCTACCAGATTTGCAAGTGCTTCCGCAACGGCGAATCCTCCGGTTTTCTGCACAACCCCGAATTCACCATGCTGGAGTATTATACTATGGATGCAAGTTATTTGGATTCACTGAAGATTACTGAGGAATTGTTTACGTTTCTGGGAACAGGGACTGGGGACTGGGGACTAGGGACTGGGGAGGCGCCGCTCTTCCAACGCTTAACCGTGGCGGAGGCCTTTGCCCGTTATGCCGGGTTTGACCTGTTTGCCGCGGCCGAAGAAACAGGCGCGCTGGAAACAGAAGCCCGCCGTCTGGGGCTGGACCCGCCGCCGGGCATGGACATTGCCGGCCTGTACGACCTCATTTTTATCCATGCCGTAGAACCCCAGCTTACACAAAATCCGAAAAACCCGCAGTTCATAGCCCTGCTGGACTATCCGGCCTTTGTCCCCTGCCTGGCGCGCCAAAACCCGGACGGCAAAACCGTTGCCCGCTGGGAATTATACTGCCGGGGCATAGAACTGGCGAACTGTTTTTCCGAGGAAACCGACCCCCAGCGCGTACAGGCCTTTTTTGAAAGCGAATCCAACGCAAAAGCACAACAAGCCCTGGTGCAGCACCGGGTTGACCATGATTACTGGAAGCTCTTCCAGGGCAATTTCCCCCCCTGTTCCGGCGTAGCCCTTGGCCTTGACCGTCTGATCATGCTCCTCTGCAGCCGCTCCACCATAGACAGCGTCCTCCCCTTCTCAATGTAGGCTTTATTCGGCAATTCATCACACAAAGGCACAGGGGCACAAAGACACGGAGGGAAAAGGTGTCAATCACCGTTTTTCTTTGGGCTTCGGAGGACAAGTTGGCTGGGTAGCTCAGTTGGTAGAGCAAAGGACTGAAAATCCTTGTGTCGGGGGTTCAATTCCCTCCCCAGCCACCAGATTTTATATGCATTAAAAAACGCGCCGGTGGCGCGCTTTTTTTAACCCAAGCGTTGTCCGCGCGCCATACGGCTGGCGATACGATTATCGCGTAGCATCGTCGCACGGTTATATTGTGGTACCGGCGCGATTACCTTGCCAATCTCTGGCGTGAGAGAATTTCCCCCCATTACCTGGGTTGCGCGGTTTAGTGCAAACTTTAATGCATCTATATCATTCAATATAGCAAAATTAATGTATATAGTGTCTCCCCTTAGAGTTGCACTATAGTTATCATATGATGGATTTTTTTCCAAAATAATTGTGACATTCCGATCAGTATATACCCCTCTAAATACAACTTTTGGACCATCTCCTGATTCTTCGAACCTAGCATTAAGTGCTGCTTTAATTTTTCCGGCAACGCCGGTCCATTCCGAGTTTGTAAAATTACCTTTCACGGTTGCTGAGGCATTATTATCAAACAAGCCTGTAATGGTTGTACTTTGCGGCTTCGCTGTTTCCTGTTGCGTTGTGGTCGTGGTGCCGCTGCCATTGTCGCATGCGGTCAAAATGATAGCTATCGCCACCGGTGTTTCAATTTGTACTACAGCCAAAACGCCCGATAGTAATTTTCTTTTTGATTCATTCGATTTCATTTGGTTTCCCTTTGTGTTAATGTTTATATTTAAGGTGTCAATCACCCTTTTTCTCCCCCTCTCTCCTCTGTGTCTTTGTGCCCCCGTGCCTTTGTGTGAAAACTGGTGTCAATCACCGTTTTTCCATTTGTGCGTGTTGGCAAGCAGTATAGCTTTCTAACAACGCTCCCCAGTCCCTAATCTAATGGCTTCTTTCCATTTGCGGCCGCGGTCGAATTCGTTGCGGAACATACCGAATGAGGCGCAGCCGGGGGAAAGGGCGACCACCTCTCCCGGGGCGGCGGCTGCCAGAGCTGTCGTGACGGCCTTGTCCAGATCGTCAAATGGGCCAACATAGGCTATGCCCGCATCGGCAAGCAAGGCGCGGAGTTTTTCGCTGCCGGTGCCTGCCAAAAGGATAATGGCCTTTGCCTGCCCGGCAGCCTGGACCAGCGGGGCAAAATCCAGGTTTTTGTCGGTGCCGCCGGTAACCAGGATGAGGCGCTTGTCGGCGCTTAATGCTGCCACTGCCGATGCCGCCGCTTCGGGAATGGTGGCGGCGCTGTCATTGTAAAAATCAATACCGCCCGCCTGATGGAACCGTTCCAGCCGGTGCTCAATGCCGGGAAACGAGCCGATCCCTTCCCGTATGATAGACGGCTCCAGCCCCAGGCCACATAGGGTAAGACCGGCGGCAAGCATATTGTGCTTTTGGTGGCGACCGGGAACCAGCAGCTGTGCCGGAACCAGCTCGACAATGGGGCCTTGCGGCGACAGGCGGGCAAAGCCGGGGCCGGCAGGATCATCGAACCAGCCGCCGGTAACCCCTGCCGGCAAAGGGGTCTCGGAGAAGATCAGCGGGGATGCGCTGGTTTCAGCAAGAAAGCTCCTGCCCCAGTCGTCGTTTTTTGCGACGGTTACATCGTCTGCGCCCTGCCCCTGATAGATGACCCGTTTATCCGCGACATAGGATTCCATGGAACCGTAATAGTCCAGGTGATCCGGCAGGATGACGGTCAGCACGGCGGCTTTTGGTTTGAGCAATGGACTGCCATCTGCCTTGCGGCGTCCCCGTAAATCCCCCAGTTGCCAGCTTGACAGTTCCAGTACCACATCATCGTTTTTCTGTAATTCGTCTACAAACGTAAGCGGCGATACGGTGATATTGCCGCCCAGACGGGATGGGCCATTCTGCGCCAGTACCCAGTGCAGGGCGGATGCGACGCTGGATTTGCCCTTGGAACCAGTTACCGCGGTAAGCCGGACACCATCTGCGGCGGCGGTGCTATCACCGATAGCGTTCAAAAAAAGCGATATATCGGTTTCGATACGCCGCGCGGCCTTGAGAAAGGGAGAATCCGATCGTACCCCGGGATTTTTTATCACTATATCCGTATGTATAAAATCGTCGATTTCGTGCTTTCCCAGCACATAGCGGATGGAAGCCCCCTTACAAGACGTGTCCTGTAAAAACAGTTCAAGTTGTTCGATGGAGGGGGCAAGGGTCTGCGCATCGCGGAGATCGGTTATGGTTAACTCAGCCCCCTGCCGCAGCACATAGCGGGCAGATTCAAGCCCGCCGCCATGTAGTCCAAGCCCCATGATCAGGACTTTCATTCCAGCATAATCCATGATATAGTATATACAAAGAGGTCTCTGTGCCGCAAGATGAAATAGGTACCGCAGTATCGGTATTGAATGATATGGGGATACCCCAGAATTTTGGATGGTCTCGTCATCCTCATTTTTTTTATGATCCCGCGCTGGTGTGGGCGCCGAGGCGAAGAATCTCGGAATCCGACCGTTATATCGTGTTTAACCCCACTCACATTGTTATTTTTGAGATTCGGGATGATGGGTATCTGGGGCATATGGGGATAACCGTGGTATCGGTAAAAGATAAAAAGCGTTCGACTCAGACTTTTCAGACGCTCCTGCCCCTTGGTTCCTACGAAATGCCGCCGGGAAGCCAAAGCGGGGCGCTCCAATACCGCCGCAACAAAGCGATTTTGGACTTTGTACTGATGGAGAGCGGAGCCCGGATAATTAAGGTAGATGTCCCGGAATTTGGGCGCCACCGCAGTTTACGGGGCCAGTTGGTATTGTCCGAGCCTGCTCTGGCAGAGTCGCTGGTATGCAATCTGCCCTGGCGAAATGAAGGGAATGCCTTTCGGTACTCCCGCTGTTCGCCCTGGTTTACGGTGGAAGGGGTTATTCAGTTTCTGGGTACTGAAATTATTTTTACCAACGGAAATGCCTGGGGCATTTTTGACTGGAGCCGCGGTGTCCGTCCCCGCTCAGATATCCGTTATTGGGCTGCTTCCTGCGGTTTTGACTGCGGCCGGCTTGTTGGTTTTAGCGTTGGCCATAGCTCCATTGATTCTTCCGCCGGTACGGAGAACGCCTTTTTTGTAGACGGGCGGCTCCATAAACTGGATCAGGTAACCTTTCACATTCCGCCGACAGACTGGCTTTCCCCCTGGCGTTTTACCAGCAACGACAACCGCCTTGAAATGGTTTTTACGCCGCAGCAGGAACGCATTGATCGCCGCCGGATGTTTTTCCATTCCCTTACCCGCCGTCAGGTGTGCGGCAGTTTTTCGGGCAGAGTTATCCTTGACGATGGCGATACGCTGGATTTTCACAATATTACCGGTTTTGCCGAACGCAGCAAAACACGATTTTAGTTACGGACTAATAAGCCTCATCCGTACGACTCTGCCGCCGCCCAGCTCGTCGAAGGCGCGGTAGCGCTCACCGTCATCGGAGAAGGGACTGGGTTTTTCGCCGGGGAAAGGGGCCTGACGCTGCTGTGTCCAGTTAAGGCCGGGATCGCTTAATGAGACCGTTGGTTTGGCCGGGTCAAAATAGATAAACGATTCGTGCACGCCTCGTTCATGCAGCGGCGCTTCATCGGTGCTTTGCAGATAACGAATGACTCCCTTTTTCAGGTCAATGGACTGTATTATTGCTGAATGGGACATTGCCCCGCTTGCTCCCCTGAACAGGATAATGTCCGCAGGGCGCAGGTTGTTGATGGTGTCTGTAACCGAAACAATATGGGAGCTTCGGGAATTGAAAAATGATGTTCCCACATACCATGCGGGATCCATGCCTCTTTGCACTCCCAATGCGCGGCTGACGGCTCTGCCCAGGTCAAGTCCCCTTTGTTTTGCAATATATGACAATACATGCCAGACAAAACCGGAGCAATCCATTCCAATAAGGCCGATGCAGTACAGATAATTGTAGACATCGGTTTCTTCGATGCCTTTTCCGCTGGCGAATACATACGGGCGGTGGGGAAGGCCCCGGTACGATCCCGCCTTCATGCGGGCAATATCAAATAAATCGCGGGAACTATGCCAGCTTTGGGTGGGAATATCAAAAATGATCACCTGTTCGCGCCCGTCGGAAAGGGTTGCGCCATACCGGGCAAAGTCTTTTGAATCGAGTACGGCCTCGATTGCAGGCCAGAGCATATCGGGGTTTCCTTTGCCGCCGCCCAGGAATTCCCAGCCGTTTTCGATAAGCGTGTCACGTTCGTTGTTTTCGGCAAAGGGCATACGGATGTTCATTACCTTGCCGCCGATGATTCTGGTTCTGAAACAGGCCCGATAGGCTTCTTCAATAAGCCGTTCTATGCCATCACCCCAGATACGCGCCGGATCGGCAAATTCCGTCAAGCGGTCGCTCTCTGCGGCCAATGACGGGGTGCTTACAAAAAGCAATATAACCACGAACCAACACAAACCAACACGAACACAAGAAAAATACTGCGTTGTAGGTTTATCTGGTTTGTGGTTGATATTTGTTAGTTCCTTTTTTCGGTATTTTTGAAGTAGCGGACTGTTCCTACTTTTAATTCTTCCGCAGCGTCTTCATCGCACACAATAATGGTTTTGGGATGCATTTGGAAATAGGATAATGTCCACATATGGTTTACTCCTTCTTCCACTACTGCCCGCAGGGCGCGGGCTTTATTTTTGCCGTTTACGATAATCAACACCTCGCGCGAGTCCATTATGGTCGCGACTCCTACGGTCAGAGCGGTGGTGGGGACTTTGGATACATCGCCGTCAAAAAAGCGGGAATTGGCGATTCTGGTTTCTTCGGTAAGGGTTTTTATTCTTGTCCTTGACTGCATGGAGGAACCAGGTTCGTTAAACGCGATATGTCCGTTGCTGCCCATGCCCCCCAGAAACAGGTTAATGCCGCCTTCTTTGGCGATAGCCTCTTCGTATTGCTGACATTCTTTCATCGTATCTTCTGTCATGCCGTTGAGTACATGGGCATGGGCCGGGTCAATATCAACATGGTTAAAAAAATGTTCCTGCATAAAATAACGGTAGCTCTGGGGGTGCGAGGCAGGCAGCCCGATATATTCATCCATGTTGTAACTGTGTACATTGGCAAAAGAAAGGGTGCCTGCCTTGTGCAGTTGTACCAGTTCCTGATATATCAACAGCGGACTGCTTCCGGTGGGCAGTCCCAGCACAAAGGGTTTTGTGGTGGCGGTGTAATGCGCGTTAATCTTGTCCGCAATGTAGAGGGCCGCCCACCGGCTTGCGTCCTTGTGGTTTTCATGAATAATGAGCCGCAATTTACAGTTCCTTACCCGATTTGGGGAAATTTATTAATGGGCGGCGGGGCATATTGGGCGTTTGGAGAGCCGGATTTTGCGGCGCTTCAGGGATATTTTCAGGCTTTGGAGGTGTCTTTACCAGTGCCGAAGCCGTTTTTGCCGCCGAAGCCTTTTGTAACAGGCCTTTAGTGCCGGTAGGGACTATTTTCACCACCGGTTTTGGGGCAGGAATCGCTTTTTTCACTGTTTTTTTTGCAACGGGGGCTTTTTTGGGAGCTACAGCAGCCGTTTTTTTTGCTGCTGCCGGTTTTTTTACGGCTTTTGCAGTAGTTTTAGCGGCCGTTTTCTTCTTTGGCGCTGCTTTTGATGCCGCGGCAGCGGGTTTTTTAGCCGGCTTTACGGATTTTTTCTTTGCGGCAGCCGTTTTTTTCGCAACAGGCTTCTTTGACACGGCCTTTCCCGTTTTTTTTGCCGCCGCCTTGCTGGTCTCCTTTTTCATGCCTTCTCCTTATATATTTTTAATAATAATAGGTGCTTTGGGTAATATTATAACATACTATAATGCTCATGGCTACAAATTTCTTGCTTTTTTTCTCGAAATTCTATGATTATGGACTGAAAGCAATAGTCATTGTCTTTAGGGTTCTATCACCACCGCACCCGGTGTACCGGGGAATGTTCTCATATTTCCAAAAAAGTCCAGAATTGGAAAATTCTCTGGAAGTACATCAATGATTGCAAGAATGTCTGAAATCGGCATGAAATTATCTCCATCAGCATCAACAAACGGTGAAATAGTATCTTCATCCAAAAGGGTTTCCAGAATTTCATCGGTATCATTGGCGGCAAAACCGCTTTGGTTATTAGTATCGCCCAAATCTACATCAACCAGATTGTATCCCAGAGATGTTACGATTCCGTTATCTCTGAATACTACATGACCACGAGCTATAGTGCCTGCTGTGTTTCCGTAAAACAGATTGCCAATCAAGGTTAGTCTGCTGTCGGTCCCAGTGATATAAATCGAACCACCATAACCTGATGAATCGGGATTGTCAGAGAAGCCATTCCCATAGAAAGTACAGCCTTTTACATTCATTGTTCCGTTATTGTAGATAGCTCCGCCATAAGCATTATTAGCAGTAGTTTGATTGCCTGAAAATATGCAAGATTCCAGAGTCATGTTCCCTCTGTTATCAATAGCCGCTCCATAATCAGTCGCCCTGCCGTCTTTGAAATGGATTCGGCTGATTGTTATTGTCGTTCTGGCATCAGTACGCAATAGTTGAGAAGTATCGCTTGTCATATCCCACGATGAAGATCGTGTTATTGTTATGCCGTTTCCTTCTATGTTTATAATTTTGGTTATCTGAGGCAGGATGTTTGTAAGCTCTACAACACTTTCTCCAGACTCTACACCATCAAAACGGACAACATCATAGTCCAACACATTGGCAAGGGCATGACGAAAGGTTCCTGCTCTTGTGGCAGCGTTGTTTGTGTCGGTGAAATCATCAACTATAAATGTGCATGTAAATACTACCTGTACAATGGTATGCTCTGTTATAGTTAAGCTTAGCGGATTTTCCAAACCCGCATCTTGCTTGTTTACCAGCCAATATACAGCATAAGATTGATTCGGTTCTGCCGTAATTGTAACTGAGCTGTCGAAAGAAAATAAGCCGTCGGCATCAGGTTCAGGGGTATCTGTTATGTTAAAATTGCCTCTGTTGTTGCTATTTGCTGTTACACCAAAATAAAACCCTGGCGCAACAGTCTGTACTGCGCCGGCTGCCGCAGGGGCGTTTATAGGATCGCCGTAAAAATCCTTAGTGGGATAATCCGCAAGTAAATTTGCGGGAATGATACTTGCCGCCTTACTGCCGGAAAGAAGCTTGAAGCTGAGGCGTGATATTGGCGGTGGTAGTAAAACCGTACAAATTCTTATATCTCCGGTTGTTTCGGTAAAGCCGCTCTGGCCATCATCGGTACCCATAGCTACATCAACTACATTATATCCCAGAGATGTTACGGTTCCGCCGCTTTGAAATATAACAGGCCCGCGAGTTGCTGTACCTGCGGTATTCTCGTAAAACAGGTTTCCGATAAGAGTCAGTGTACTGTTGGTTCCGGTGTTATAAATCGCTCCACCAAAGCCTGTTGTACCAGCACTATCTGTAAATCCATTCTCATGGAAGGTACAACCTTTGATGTTCATTATTCCACCATTGTAAATGGCACCGCCAAAAGCATCATTGTTAATGGTTTTGTTGCCCGAAAATATACAAGATTCCAGAGTTAGATTTCCCCTGTTGTCAATAGCCGCTCCATAATCAGTCGCCCTGCCGTCTTTAAAATAAATCCGATCGATGGTTACAGTAGTGCCATTGGCGACATTCAGCAACTGGGTGCCAGTGCCCGTGGCTGTCCATGCGGAAGCACGTGTTATGGTGACACCGTTCCCTTTTATGGTAATGTTTTTGTTTATTTCCAACCTGGATATCAAAGCAATACTCTGTCCTTCCTCACTGATACATATAATATCATCGTCTAACGCGTTGATTAACGCATATTGCAGGGTTCCTTCTGTATTGCCGATACCGTAATTATCAATCATAACTATACGGGAAAATACTGCCCGTACCAGTATATGAGTATTCTCATTTAAAGTGATTATGTGCTCTGAATCTCTCCTTTGACCATCAACAAGCCAGTACCAAAATTCAAAGCTGTCTTTTGCAGTTGCTGTAAGCGTAACAGGCGTGGGATAAAGCCCGTCTTCGTTGGGAGTACGAGATACACTTACGGTACCCCTGTTGGCGTAATTTACGCTTAGGTCAAGAAAAAATCCTGTTCCGCTTGCTTCTGCTTGTACGGCGCCAGCTGCTGCGGATTCCAGTATTGAATTCCCATAGAAGTCTAGATCGGGGTACCAATCAGGCAGAGTGGTAATAATATTTGCCGCCTCGCTTCCGGACAACAGCTTGAAGGTTATAAGTGATATTGGCAAATTATTATTGATTTGTTTGTCTCCGAATGCGGCAATATAGCCGTTTTGGGGATTGGTAAGCAGTGTTTCATCAGACACATTATAACCAAGAGATGTTACAGTCCCATTGTTTCTGTATACCACTGGACCATATAATGCACGACCTACGGTGTTTCTGTAGAACAGGTTTCCGCATAGAGTCAGTGTACTACCGGTTCCTGTGGTATAAATAGCCCCGCCATAGCCGTTGTTTATCGCACTATTATTGTAGAAAGTACAACCTTTAACGGTCATTGTTCCGTCATTGTAAATAGCACCGCCATAAGCACTACTGGCACTGGTTTGATTACCCGAGAATAT
>WQXQ01000015.1 GCA_009784775.1 Treponema sp. | reverse complement strand
TTTGTAGGTGATTTTATCACTTTTTCCTTTGCTCATATAAAGATTCTAACATGGCTTTTCATCTTTGGGAATCTTTTAATAAAAAAAGGCTGCCCAAGATGTACTTCTCGGACAGCCCCTTTGTTTTTGCATACGCGTTACCGCTTTTACTTGTTCCGGAACCGTGCCGCGCGGGAAGCGCTGGTATCCTGAACCCGGTATTGGTTAGCCGTTCCCTGCACATTTGAGATACGCTGAGCCGGTGAAGGGTGGGTTGTATTGAATCCGCCCCTTTGGGCAGACTGCATTTGCTGCAGTACCCGTAACATTTCCACCAGCGCTGCCGGGTTATACCCCGAAACCGCCAGAAGGCCTGCCGCCATCCGGTCTGCCTGGAACTCCTGCTCCTGGGAATAACCGTTTTTGATCATGGTATCAATACTTGCCGTTACCGAATTGCGGAAATACGCAGCCTGCTTGGCAGCGTTGGTTTGCTGACCGGCTATATTCGCCGCCCGGCCTGCCGTTGCCGACATATCATCCATAAACCGCATCTCATTGATAATGGCAATGCTGTGTTTCAACATAATATGAGCAAGCTCATGGGCAATAACCGCCGCCAGCATATCCTCGGAAGTGGCTGTTTCTACCAGTTTTCTGGTAAGGAAAATGTGCCCGCCGGGAGTAGCAAACGCGTTAAATTCAGGGCTGTCAAGAACCATCACATAATAGCCTTTGAATAAGGCCGGTTGCGGAGAGTTAATCACAATGGTCTGACAAATACGGTTCACATAGCGGGTCAGTTCCGGGTTTGCGGTGTAGGGCCGGTACGCTGCCAGAATATTTGCTGCCACCGCGCGCCCCAGATAATATTCATCCTGCGGAGTAAATTCCGCATCCGCCGTATTAACCGCGTTATCCAGATTGGACAGAGCGCTGCCAAAAGCGCCTTGGGCGCCGGTTGCCTGTGAGCCGGTATTGCTGCCCTGAGACTGCCCTACCGCATACGCTGCCGGGACAAGGAGACACCCCACGATGCATACTAATGCCAAAAATATTCGCATTTATTCCCCCCTGGACAAGCGGCCTTCAGTGATAAAACGTAAAAGTTCATCACCAGGCACAACCGTTCGTTCCATTGAATCTACCATAGAGTAGTCCAAGCCGCTTTTCCGGTATTCGATTTCCGTATCCACAGAAAATCCCTTTCCCGCCAGTGCAACCTCGTTGACTGAAACAGAGGAAACAGATGCAACTACCTGCCGGGCGCTCAAACTTGATGAGGCTACCCAGCCAGTAACATTACCTACCCGGACTTCGGTCCATTTGCCGCTTTCGCGGATAAATGTTACCGCATCCCCCAGTGAAAGAGACCTTAGATCTTTGGCAAAAAACCCGGTAGAATCTTTCAGAACGGCGGTTTGAACCGCCACATAGCGCATATTCCCCCCGGCTTGGGAAAAAAGCAGGGGACTAATACAGAGCGCCATCACCATTATACATATAAGTTTTCGCATACATTCACTATACATCTTTTTTTCTAAATTTCAAGTATTTTTAATATTCTCGAGCAATCTGATAGTCAGAATATGGTCAATATCCGCCAAAATGGCGTTTTTAACGTCTTTTTTGGCGGATAATGCAATAGCTTCTATTGAAAACAGTTCAATAATGTCTATTTCCAGGGCAGTAGCCAACAGTTCAAGCATGGTAATTGAAGGGAATCGCCTGCCGGTTTCTATCAGCGCAATGTGGTTATCGGATACATCTACCAGTTCTGCCAGTCTTGCCTGCGACAGTCCCAGCTTTTTGCGGTGCAGCTTCATATTGAAGGCCAGCACCTTTCTTAGGTCGGTCATTTTCCACCCTAATAGTTAGGTTTTTATCACCTTACTAACTTGAAAGTCATGATACTAATAACTTATAGTATAGAATGTTGATTTATTTCATAAATACTTGACAAATAGTCAAGTATTTTAATATACTGGGTACTATGAAACGATATCAGAAGAATAGCATTATGGTATTTCTTGGCCTGTGTCTTATAGCAGGCCTTAATGCCCAGACGCGCCTGGCTGGACCCAACGATCCCAACGCCTCAGCCGGCGCAGGCCAGTCGGAAATAATCATTAACGCGGAAAATGCAGACAAAGACATTGTGGTATGGGTCAATGGCGTTACCGTTGCTCATCTGCGCCCAAAGACACGGGAAAAAATAATTGTACACAACGGGCAAAATGTGGTAGAAGCGGCTGATACCACCGCGCGGGGCGGCACATGGAATATTGGCGCCAAAAGAAGTATAACGGTCAGTTCCAACGCAACCTGTACCATTGTTGGTATGACCATGCGGTATGGCGCGCTGGTTAGTTTGAACATCCAGAATACCCTGGCCGTGGGCGGCGGCGGAGCCGTTACGCCTGCTGCGGCTCCACCGCCGCCAGCCGCAGCCGCAATTGCGGCGCTCCCTGCTGCGCCCGCGCCCGCGCCTGCTGCCAGAGCTGCTCCCGCTCCCCGAGCCGCCGCAGCCCCTGCAAGAAGAAGTTCAGGCAATCCGCTTGAGGATGCGGTAATCAGAGCGGCCCATACGTTAATACATAACCTTCCCGAAAATACCACCGTAGCGGTTTTAAGTATTGCGAGCAGCGATCAGGATATGGCTGATTTCATCATCGAAGAGATAGTCTTCTTATTCGTTGATACCAGAAAATTCAGAGTAGTAGACCGCAAGAGTCTGGACGCAGTTCGGGCGGAAGCCAATTTCCAGTACTCCGGGGATGTTGATGATAACTCGGCCGTATCTATCGGAAAAATGCTGGGCGCCAATGTCGTTATTACCGGAAGCGTCAGCGGAAGCGGTTCCACCAGGCGGTTACGGGCCAAAGCGCTGAATGTACAAACCGCGGAAATTATCACCATGGCTTCGGAGTCCTTTTAATTGTATGATTCTGGCCCATGTTGTGGAGCCGGTTCAGATTATGGAAGTTTTCCATAAAATAATAAGTTGTTTTCTAAAGGAGTAAACAATGAAAAAGTTGGTTATGGCGGCGTTGTGCCTGATGATCGTGGCAACAGGAGCCTTCGCCATGGATAAGAACGTAGGATTTGGCATTATGTATAATAATACCACTACAAACGGGCGTGTAAGTTTTTCCGACACCTACTATGGTCCGTATGGTTATGAGACGTATTCTGTTAATGCAGACTGGAAATTGACCCGTAACGGTTTTGGCGCATTTGGCTTTTTCGGCCTGGGCCGGTTTCTTGAACTGAATCTGGGTTTTCTGTATAAAAATCCAGATAAAATGACCATAACATCGGAAGGATACACAGAAACAATAAGCGGCAGTGAAATGGATCTTGAAGGTACCGGAGCTTTACAGCTTGGTGTTTACTTTAAATATCCCATCCCTATTTCCGATATGTTTGTGTTTTTTCCAACCGGCGGAATTGATGTGGAAATAACCACCAGCTCTGAAACATGGGACGGGTGGTCATGGTGGCATGACTTCTGGATTCGTGGCGGTCTGGGGCTGGATGTATTCTTTAACGATAGAACATTCCTGCGAACTCATGTGATTTACGGCGGTGCCATTCCTATCGGCGGGGAAGCCGATTTAGGACTTAAGGGAGGTCACGGCTTCCTAATGAAGGTCGGTATAGGCTTTATGCTGTAAAAATAACAGGTAAAAAAGGCCTAAAAAAGTACCGGGAATACTTGAAATGTTTCGGGACTTGTGGTATATTCTTTTCATGAAGATGTATATCTTCAGAAATGATTTTGAAGGAGTGTTTTGTATGAAAAAGGTATGTTCAATTATCTTGGCTCTCTCCCTTGTCATGATGGTGGTTGCATGTAAATCAACCCCCCCTGCCACATCCGCAGGCGCCGGCCCGGTCAATTCACCGGAATGGATCAATGATTTCCCACCCGAAGATGCACTGTGGGGTATCGGGATTGCCAAGCAGTCTTCCCCGTCAATGTCCATGACAACTGCTGAAGCTCGTGGCAGAGTTGCCATCGCTCGTCAGTTGAACACCAAGGTACAGGCCATGTTTACGGACTATAACCTTGATGCAGGCAATGCGGGCAACCAGGCCAATGCTTCCATGCAGGAAGATGTTAGCCGTCAGGTAACCAACGTTGATGTTTCTGGTGCAAAGCCCATCAAGCGCTGGCAAGCTCCAGATGGAACATGGTGGTATCTGGTTGAGTACAAGAAATCTGATGCAAGAAGTTCAGTAGCCAGTATTTTGGGTAACCAAGAAGCCCAATATGCCCAGTTCAAAGCCAGTCAGGCTCTGGGTATGCTGGACGCCCAGCTTGCAAAAAATGACAAGCCGATGCAGGTTGATAATTAATATCAACTAAGCTCATCCAGTGCCTGCGATTGCGGGTGCTGGATGTGTTTTTTTGCTTTCTTCCCACGGATAAATAATGCTGCAAAAAATCAAAGTAGTGTGTATTCTTTCTCTTGTATCCATTATGGCGGCAGCTTGTTTGAGCAAGCCTTCGATTTTTACGGGCAATGCCCCCGCCAAAGGCTCTTTTTTTAATTCCATGCCCGAACGAGACGGGCTTGTTTTTATTGGTGTTTCCGGAAAAATGTCAAACCCCAAAGATACCTTGCAGTTTGCTCTGGAAGATGCGGCGCGGCAGATTGCCGTGTTCCACAGAGTTTCAGGCGAATATATGACGATCAATAATGTCGGTTCCGGGGCGTTTGATTATACTCATAACACCTATACGTCTTTACAATATGACGAAGCGGGAGCATATCAATATGTGGACTCCCTGCAATATGATGCGGATGTCGATACGCTGGAAATAGAGAATGCTTTTTTTGTTCGTACCACGTATACATCGGCACTGTCCAGTCCGGTAAGGTTCCGCCCCAAATACAGCGGGGACAACAAAAAACCCGACTGGGTGGATGATCCTCCTTTTGAAATTGATGGTTATGAGGTGGGTGTCGGCTTTGCCGGTCGTCATTCCTCTCTTGCAACTACCTATAGAAATTCTTTTAATAATGCCGTTTTTGCGATCATCAGAAGTGTCAATACGGCTTCCCACAGCAGCGACCTGTTGTATCAGACTACCACTAGTTTATTTGGCTATAAAACATCCAATGACAACACGATCTATTCGTATGGTACCTTGACTGGTTTTTATGTGCTGGATACATGGGTCGATCCCAGAGAGAAAACAGTGTGGACTTTGGCAATAGCCAAAAAGTCTCAATAATCATATAATCAATGTATATTTTTTGGAGGATTAACGTATGGGTAAGTTTCAATCTTTAGGTTTGTGGTGTTTTTGTCTATTTTTCATTTTTTCCGCGTGCGGAAGCGCTCCTTCGTCTGGCGGATCTTCCGGCAATTCCGGCAATTCCGGTAATTCCGGCAATCCGGGCGATGCGATTGCCGCTGCACAGGCGGCGTTGAACAGGATGGATGGCGGCGGCGGGGCTCCGGCAGCATCTTCGGGCGGCGGCGGTTCTGCACCGCAGCAGCAACAGCAGCAGCAGCAGGCATCGGTGGCGGTGAACACCAGCAGAAGCAAGCCCGCCTGGGTTGATTCAGTTGATTCATCGTACAATAGGGCGCAATTTGTTGCTGCAGTGGGTCATGCCTCTGATCGCACAATGGCGGAAAGAAATGCCCTTGCCAATCTTGTTGCTATTTTTGGTCAATCAATATATGCGGATCAAACCATTACCAATACCTATCAGGAAACGATACGCAGCGGCGCCGTTGCGGGCTGGGTTGATGATATCAACATGAAAAATACGATACAGATATCGGCTTCCATGGATAGTCTGGTTGGAGCGGAAATAAGGGAAGTGTGGTTTGACTCAAGAAACACCTATTTCGCGGCGGCTGTTATGGAAAAAGCAAGAACTGCCCGGATATACACCGACATGATACGAGCGAACCAGACCATGATCGCAAACCTTATTGCCATGAGCCCAACGGAAAAAAATTCACTGGAAGGGTTTTCCCGGTATCAATTTGCGGCGGCAGTGGCGGATATGAATGTTTCGTATGGCAATCTGTTAAAGCAAATAGACGCCACGCCTCCTGATGGGCTGGTGTCGGGTGAATTTTATCGTAGTGAAGCGCGGAACATTACTCAGGCAATTCCGGTTGGTATTCGGGTAGCGAACGATAAAGCAGGAAGAATCCAGGGCGCTTTTGCCAAGGCTCTCTCCGATTTGGGGTTCAGGAGCGGCGGAGCCAATGCACGGTATATACTTGATGCAAATGTAACGGTTAACCCGGTGGATAATCCCAACAATCCGAATAAATTTGCGCGAATCGAGCTTACCGCAAATCTTAAGGACAATGGCGTGACCATACTGCCCTTCAATTTCAATACACGGGAGGGACATACTACCGTGTCAGAAGCTGAAAACCGCGCCTATGCCGCTACAGAGCGGAAAATTAATCAGGATTACGCAAATGTCCTAAAAGATTATCTTGCCCGGTTGGTACCGGAGAAAAAATAGTCTCTCTAAAAAACGCGGTTACTGGTTCCCTATTTTATCTCTCTGATGTATAGTAAAGGCCGGAGGATTACTATGCCGATTAAAGAAGAACTTCGTCCACAGGACAAACCAAGCCTGAGGCATTGGGTACCCCTTTCCTTGCAGCATGTATTTGCCATGTTTGGGGCAACCATTTTGGTCCCTATTTTAACAGGGTTAAGCCCCTCAACTGCGCTGTTTACCGCTGGTACTGGTACTTTGATTTACATTCTGTGTACCGGCGCCAAGATACCCGCTTTTTTGGGTTCATCCTTTGCCTTTATTCCGCCGCTCATCGGTGTATCAAGCAGTTACGGGGTAGCGTATGCCATGGGCGGCGCTATTGCAGCCGGTCTTTTTTATTGTCTGGTAGCTCTGATTATACGGTTTGCAGGCACTAAATGGCTGGACAGGGCAATGCCCCCGGTGGTCATCGGTTCCGTTATCGTGATTATTGGTTTGTATCTGGCACCAATTGCCATGAACATGGCATCTCGTACAAACCCGGGTGATTCGGAAACGTACAGTTTAGTATACCTTTCCATTGCGGCATTTACTCTGGCGGTAACGATAATAGCCAATATCTTTTTCAAGGGTTTTTTTGCTGCTATTCCCATTCTTATTGGGCTTGTGTCAGGGTATCTTTTTACGTTTATTATGGGTTTGTTTTTGCCCGCTTATGCCATTATCAATTTTGAAGTTGTTAAGAACGCCGCATGGTTTGGTTTTCCCAGACCGCAAGTGCCGGCTTTTAACTTTATAGCGATTTTAACATTTATCATTGTGTCTCTGGCTACTATCTGCGAACACCTGGGCGATATGGTCGTTGTCAGTAAAGTTGTCGGCCAGGATTTCTACAAGAACCCCGGTTTGCACCGCACCTTAACCGGTGACGGTCTTGCGTCTGTCTGGGCTGCACTTTGGGGAGGACCGCCCAATACTACCTACAGCGAAAACATTGGCGTTATGGCGATCACCCGCGTGTATTCTGTCTGGGTTATGGCCGGCGCTGCGGTTATTGCGGTGTTTCTGTCGCTGTTTCAGAAATTCGGCGCTTTGATTCAGACTATTCCTACCCCGGTACTGGGAGGTATCTCCATGCTGCTCTTTGGGATAATCGCTTCAAGCGGTCTGCGCACCATTGTGGAAAGCGGAGTCAATTTCAAAGACAAACGCAATTTGACCATTACTTCGGTCATGCTGGTCATTGGCGTTGGCGGCGGTTTACTTACTTTTAATATCACAGAAGACCTCTCGTTTAGTCTTGCCAATGTTGCCCTTGCCACCGTTGTGGGCATAATCCTGAATCTGGTTTTCCCCATGAGCAAGGAAACGGCTAAAGCAGGTTCCTGATGCAGAACCATACTGTGGGTTTGACACCCCCACAGTACTGCCGGATTTATGCCGATAATGACACTATGACCCGCAGGATTTTCCCCATTTTTCTCTTTTTCATCATATGCCAGTCTTGGACGGTGCTGGCGCAGGGGCATGATCCGGGAAATACCCCGTTAGTGCTCCGGGGCGAAGTGTGGGTAGATGTTGAGCCGATTTACGGTGACAGAGTTGATGCTGAGTACCCGCTGAGCAGAGATACTGCAGGCAGGCGGGCTTTGCAGGAAGCAGCTCTGTATTTTTCCGGCATGATCTACGGCTGGTCTTTTCATTATGATATTGGAGAGCGGGCCAGGGGCATTGCCGAAGATTTTGGTGTGTTTGAACCAATGGGCGAGATACGCTGGGGAGATCCCCGGCTTAAAGTGACTGAAGTTGAAAACCGCGGTACGCAACTGCGAATTTGGGCTGATTATGAATTGAGCAGCGATCAACAAAGGCGTATGCAGATATGGCGAATGGGAATGAATCGTAATGCTCAGGCTCTGGGCTATTGTCCGTTGCACGGCCCTTCACCGGACTCCGGCTGGCTGGACATACGAAACGCCGCCCTGCAAGACGCCGCCAGAGCCGCCGTCCGGCAAATACTGCGCAGCAGTGAACGCAACCGCCCCAAAGAAGCAACCGGCATTATCAGCCTTGCCTCCTTCCCCCGCTTTTTTATTCAATCCGGCCAATGGGTCGCCTCTGCCCGCTTCCGCATACAAATCACCGAAATTATTCCGTTTGCGGTACATTAGTACTGATCATCAATTAAAGAACAAATTTGATTAACATTATCAATTAACATTGTTTTAATTTTCTGTTTTTTTTCTTCGTACATAGATAATAATCTATCATTCTCTATATTTGATTCTTCAAAAAATAGACGATATGGTGCAATATCAAGAAAAAGGTGTCAATCACACTTTTGCAGTGACCAGTGACGGACACCTTTTTTAGTAATGCAGCAAATTAATAGATTGACTTAAATATATATTTTTGTATAATATAATATTATGGATATAAATGTACCTGTAAAATATCGTCAAGATATAGAAAATGTAACTAAATTGCTCAAAAATGAGGGTTGTGAAGAAATTTATTTGTTTGGATCATTAGTTACTGGAAAAATAAATGAAAATTCAGATATAGATATTGGCATAAAAGGATATCCAAAAGGAAATTTTTTCAAAATATATTCAAAAATCTACTTTAATTTTGATAATAATATAGATCTTGTTGATTTTGATGCAAATTATGATTTTTATACAATGTTAAATAAAATAGGAGAGGTCGTTAAAATTGGATGAAAATGCAAAAACAAAAATGGATTTTGAAAAATTATTAAATGAAAACATTGGTGAAAAAGAAACTATTTGTAGAGATTACTAACAGCGCCTCACACCTCATTCCCCATTCTTGAACCCTTTTCGTAATTTTGTTACAATATCCCTATGGCAATTGATATACAAAACACGGTGAAAAACCTGCATCCGCTGGAAATACGAATCATCCTTTCCTACAAAAAGGGTGATGAACTGACCATCGAAAAGGTTGAAAAGGAACTGGACTTTAAGCCGGGCAATGGCAACCAGGCGCTGTCGTGGCTGGCGGGGAAGGGGCTGATTAACGAGGTTCGGCGCGAGACGGCGGTCTTTTACGAGATAACGGGTCTGGGGCAGGAATGGAAAGAAAAGGGCAGCCCCGAAGAGCGAATCCTTGCGTTGATACGGGAAAGGATCAACCGGGCGGAGGACAGGCCGCGCTTGCCCGATATTGCCGAAGCGCTCAAAATGGAAAATAAAGATATTGGCAGCGCCTTTGGCAGTTTGTCCAAACTGGGCGTATTGTCGATGGATGACCATAAAAAGGTCGTTATAACCCTGCCGTTGGATCATCTTGATGATCCTGATAAAAATCCAATACTTGCCCACTTCAGGTTGATGAAGGGCTTGCTTATAAAAGTGGTGACCGAAGGCGGCTTGCTTGCCGAGGTTTCGCTGAGTGACGCAGAGAAAAAGATCATGGCCGGCATTGCCAAAAAACGCGGCGCTGCCGATGCTGCCTTCCGCCAGTTCGAGCGGGAAACGGTGGTGTACGGCTTTGCTGTTGCAGAAGACGGTTCGGTTCCTGCCGAGGCTGCAGCAGCGGCGCTGAATGCCGCGGGGATCACGGGTGATGAAATTGGCACCCTTACGCCGCAGATGCTGGAAACGGGCAGCTGGAAAGGCAAGGTATTTCGATCGTATAACGTTAAAACGCCGCCGGTGCGGCTGACTCCGGGGCGCAGTAATCCCTACGCACAATTTCTTGAGCACGTCAAAGACAAACTTGCTTCGCTGGGCTTTGAAGAGTTTGACGGACCGTTAGTCGAAACCGAATTCTGGAATTCCGATGCCTTGTTTATGCCGCAATTCCATTCCGCCCGTGATATTCACGACAGCTACCGCATTGCCGATTCTGCCGATCCAAACGGTGTTGCCAGCGCAAAAACCATCGAAGAGCCGTGGCTTTCCAATGTGGCGGCGGCTCACACCCACGGCGGCAAAACCGGCAGCCGCGGCTGGAGTTATGCGTTTGACAAAGATTTTACCAAGCGGCTGATACTGCGCAGCCAGGGTACGGCGCTTTCCGCGCGAATGTTGCCCACGGCAAAAATCCCCGGCAAGTATTTTGGCATTGCCCGCTGTTTCCGGTATGACCGGGTGGATGCGACGCATCTGCCGGACTTTTATCAGACCGAAGGTATTGTGTTAGGTGAAAATGTCAACCTGCGTACCTTATTGGGTATGCTGGAAATGTTTGCCTGCGAAGTTGCCGGCGCCAAAGAAGTCAAATACGTTCCCGGTTATTTCCCTTTTACCGAGCCTTCGGTGGAGGTGCATATCAAACATCCGGTGTTGGGTTGGTTTGAACTGGGCGGCTCCGGCATTTTCCGGCCCGAAGTAACCGAAAGCATGGGAGTGCATGTGCCGGTTGCCGCATGGGGTATTGGGATTGATCGCATGGCGTTGATGGCTTTGGGCCTTAACGATCTGCGGGAATTGTTCAGCTACGATATTGAAAATGTGCGCCTGCGTCGCGCAAAGGAATAGACGAATGCCTAAAATCGAAGTTAACGAATCAGTTTTTTATGCACTGGCGAGTCCCGATGGTAGAAACCAATACTGGACCAGCAAAGATGCGTTTGAAGAAGCCCTCAGCTGCGCCAAGGCAGAACTGGATGAAGACAGCGACAAGAGTCTGCCTGAATCAGAACGTGTGCTTAAAATCGAATTGAACGATACCAATCGCCCCGATCTGTGGGGAACTGCTGGCTGCGCCCGGCAATTGCGGGTGTACTATGGCGGTACAAAGAATGAGTATTCATTTTTTTCGCGCAGTGGCAATGTGCAAAAAGCAAGACACAAAGTAAAAGCGGAAAAAAGTGTTCAGCAAGTGCGCCCGTACATTGCGGGATTTATTGCCAGCGGAAAAGCCATTTCCGATCCGGCCTTACGCGACATAATTCAAACCCAGGAAAAGCTTGCCTGGAATTTTGGGCGCAAGCGGCGCACGGTTTCCATGGGAGTATACCGCATTGCAAAAATCAACTGGCCTATCGTTTACAAGGGCGTTGATCCGGACAGTGTGTCGTTTGTACCGCTCCAGGGGCCAGACCATGGTCTGACCCCTGGCAAAGATGGTCTGACCCTTGGCAAGGATCAGGCACAGCCCTTCGGTTCGCTGACCCTGCGGGAAATTCTGAAACAGCATCCCAAGGGAAAAGAGTTTGCCTTTATCCAGGAACATGAACCCATTCACCCACTGCTCGCCGACTCACAAAATAATATTCTCTCCTACCCGCCGATTATCAACTCCGCCGATTTGGGCGCAGTGCAGGTTGGCGACACGGACATTTTTGTAGAGCTTACCGGAACGGACATTGCTCTGGTAACATTGGCTACGTCAATCATTGCCTGCGATTTAGCCGACAACGGTTTTACCATTGAACCCGTGGAGATAGAGTACGAGTTCGACACACCCTTTGGCAGAAATATTGTCTACCCCTATTATTTCCAGGAACCAGTCTTTTGTTCCCTGGCCAGAATCGAACGATTCCTGGGCGAAAAACTCAATGCCGATGAATGTGTGCAGGCACTGAATCGCATGGGAGTAAAGGCTGAAGCGACCATGTCTGTGGAACGCGGCGCCAACACCGAAGGTGCCACCGCAGGCGTCAACACCGAAGGTGTCCTCGCCTGGCCGCCCGAATACCGCAACGATTTTCTCCACGCCGCCGATGTCGCCGAAGATGTAATGATAGGCCGCGGCCTTGGTTCGTTCAAGCCGGAACGTCCCAGCGACTCAACCATTGGCCGCTTGAGTCCCATCACTTTTTTCAGCCGTCAAGTAAAAGAAATTTTTATCGGTTTGGGCTATCAGGAAATGATTTACAATTACCTTGGTTCCCGCAAAGACCTGGTCGAAAATATGCGCGGCGAAGGCACAAACATTATTCGCATAGCCAACCCCATGACCGAAAATTACGAATACGTCCGCGATTCGATCATTGCATCGCTGATGATAAGCGAATCCGTTTCCGGCCATTCGGTATATCCGCACAAAATTTTTGAAGTTGGCAAAATTGCCTACAAAGACAAAGACGACAACTACGGCGCATTAACCCGCCAGTATGCCGGCTTCCTTCACGCCGACAAAGAAGCCAACTTCAACACCGCTGCCGCCCAGCTGCAAACATTGTTCTACTACCTTTCCCGCGAATACGATGTGGAAGAGTTGGCCTCCTTTGGAGGCGAAGATCCTCGCTTCATTCCAGGACGCGCCGCCGCTATTGTCTACAAAGGCAAAAAAATCGGCGTCTTCGGCGAAATCCACCCCGAAGCACTGGAAAACTGGGGCATCACCGTCCCCTGCACCGCAGGCGAGTTCGATCTGGATGCGTTGATGGGGTAGGGGAAATGGATAGGATGTAACCAGCTCAATTGTTGCAACAATTTGCTTCCCATACTCAGCACGTTTGCCGGGAAAGTGTCAAACTTCCATATGTAACTAACTCTTTTTCTATTGGTACTCATTCATTTTTATATGTAAATAGATAGAAAAAAAATGAATTGACACTAATGCAAAACGTATGTTTCCGCCATATAAATTTATATGGAGACAAATGTGAAAAGAAATTATGTAAATTGGAAATCGGTGCAGGGCTTGTGCGGTGCGGTGTTGCTGCTGGTGTTGGCTGCCGGGTGCGGCGGCTGCAATATTTCCGGCGCGGAAAGAAACCCTTCTGTAAAGGACAATGCGCTCGTCATTATGACCTGGAATGTCCATAATCTTTTTGACGGGGTTGAAGACGGAACCGAATACGATGAGTACCGGGAATCGGCTGGCTGGACGATAGAGAAGTACCGGGGGCGGTTGAATGTTATTGCCAAAGCCATTAGTGAAATGGAACGAAGGCCGGATATTATTGGTTTGCAGGAAATTGAATCGGCGCATGTTGTCATTGATCTTGCCGCTGTGCTTTCGGCGCATGGTTATCGCTGGACCCATTTTTCCAAAATTCCTGATATGGCTTTGGGTGTTGGGCTGTTAAGCCGATTTCCATTAAGCGAAACAAAGTCTCACTCGGTTTATGTTAACGGCGACATTGCACCTCGGCCCATGTTGGAAGCGCATATTGATGCAGAAGATGTTTCTTTGGCGCTTTTTGTTTGCCATTGGAAATCAAAACTCGGCGGTGATGATGCAACGGAAAGTGTCCGCAGGGCATCGGCCCGAATTATTCTTCGCAGAATAAGGGAACTAATGGAAACCGATCCGCATCTTCCGGTGATCATCATGGGTGACCTGAACGAGAATCATGATGAGTTTTATCGCCGCAGCGGAGCAATAATCAGCGCTCTGCTTCCCGATGATCCCCGCGCGGCGGAGTTTACAGGACTGTACGGCCTTGACGGAAATAATCCGGAAACTGCCGTGTTGATACGTGAATTGCAAAAGGATTTTATTATTCTCAGCAAAAATAAACCGCCTTCTGCCCGATATTTTCCTGATGGCGTTTTAACTTTGTACTCGCCCTGGTCGAATGAATTGGAGGACGGTTCTTATTACTACAGAAACAATTGGGAAACTATCGACCATTTTTTACTTTCAACGCAATTGTTTGAAAAAACTGGCTGGTATTTTGACACCTGTAAGGTAGTTAACATTCCGCCTTTTGCCAATGAAAGAGGATTTCCGGTCGGGTATAACCCACGAACCGGATCCGGTTTAAGCGATCATTTGCCGTTGTTGTTGTTTTTGAAAATGCACATATTTTAATCTGGTTCCAACGTCTTGTATAAGGCGTATAAATAATCACGAGAAGGAGTTCTTTATGAAGAACATTTTCAAGACGCATATTGCGTCAGCACACATTGTGCCGTTGTTGAGTGTTGTCGTCTTTGTTATGGCAATCGTATTTGTATCCTGCGGGAACGATGGAGACATCATCGGTTCCGCGATCGAGGAGCCTTCGGGTCTGCCGGTTGAAATGGTTTGGGTGCCGGGAGGCAGTTTCAACATGGGTGAGGGTTTTGGCTCTGGCGGTCTTCATACAACGGTGAGCGGCTTTTATATCGGCAAGTATCCGGTAACACAAGCGCAATATCATGCGGTTATGGGAACCAACCCCAGTGAATTTGCAACGACCAAAGGCAAACCGTCAATGAAAGGAGAAACGGACAGAAACCGTCCGGTTGAGAAAGTAAGCTGGTATAGTGCGGTTGAGTTTTGCAACAAGCTCAGTGAAATGGAAGGGTTGCCGCCTTATTATACCATCGACAAGACTATTGGCAGTGATACAAATAATATACATCCATCAGATGCCTTGAAGTGGTTGGTAACACGGAATGATTCTTCTGTGGGTTACCGTTTGCCAACCTGGGCTGAATGGGAATATGCGGCTACTGGGGGTAATGGTTCACCGGGACAATATGTGTATGCGGGAAGCAACGACCTTGAACCGGTGGCATGGTGTAGGAGCAATAGCAGTCAACAAACTCACGAAGTGGGACTCAAAGCTCCTAACGGCTTGGGGATATACGACATGAGCGGAAATGTGTCTGAATGGTGCTGGAATTGGGACGTAGGCGGAAAGTACCCCAATGAGGTGCAAGTAAATCCTTTGGGACCAGTGTCTGGCGCTTTCCGTGTGATATGCGGCGGATCATGGTATTCCAATGAAATATACCTTCGTTCATTTGGCTGGTCTTATTGTCCTCCATATATTGCGATGAATGATATTGGTTTTCGGGTGGTGCGCAGGTAATGTATTACCCCCGTTGCCGCCGCACTTCGTATAACAGCACTCCGGCGGCAACGGATACGTTAAGTGAATCGATTCTGCCATACGAAGGAATCGCCACCATGCCGTCGCAAGCCTCCTTTAACAGGCGGGAAATGCCGGTTCCTTCGCTGCCCAACACCAGGGCTACTCTGCCGCGCAGGTCTTTGGTGTGTACCGGGTCCCCAAGCATATCGGCAGCGTAGAGCCAGAAGCCCGCGTCTTTCAGCTGCTCCGCTGCCCGCACAATGTTTGGCGTTTCCGCCTGCGGCACCCATGATACCGTTCCCGCTGATGTTTTGGAAATGACATCGGCGTGTTTGGCATTGCGGCGGTTGCGGCTTATCACCAAATCCACGCCAAATTGATCGCAGGAACGGAGTATCGCCCCGTAATTGTGAGGATCGGTAATGTCGTCAAGAATAACCGCCAAAGCATTTTCACGATCGCCAATTCTCTCTAAAAATTCGTCCACGGTAATGTCGCTATTATCATCGCTCAGGTCTTCCACCTGCAGGGCAATGCCACGGTTATTCGGCGCAAGGTGATCAAGTTCAAATGTTCCCACCCGGTCCACGCGGATTTTGCAGTCCACAGCCAGATTAACCAGCTCCTTGGCTCGTGGGCCTGCCTTTGCCATAAGCAATGGGCCGCAGGATCGGCCGCTGGTTTTACTTGCTTTAATCCGTTCTTCAATAGCGTGAAATCCGGTTAAAAAATGCATGTTGTTCTCCTTGCCGAATATTTTTGTACAAAGCCCGACGGCCGGTATGTCATTTTTGCCTGCCGCAGACCTTCATCACCAAGATCCTGTTCGCGGTTGATATAGGTGAAAAAGCGGGGTAGTGCTATGGCAAATGCCTGATTCATAAATTGATAAATTCCCTTGTAATGATCGATTGCTTTTTCAAAATGAATGGTAAACATTTTTCCTTTGGCAACGCTTTCACCCAGGCAATATGCCGCCGGCTTGCCATCGGCAAAATAAATATACCCCCGCAACGGCAAAATATCAAGCAAGTCCAGCGCCTCTTTTGCCGCCCAATAGTCACCGTCATTACCGGTTTGACTGAATGCCTTATCCTGCCGCCATTGATCCAAAATCTCCATCGCCTGAGGAACAAGCTCTTTTGTCAGGGGACGCTGTTCGTGGGTGTATGCGTGTTGAAACTGGTTTACCAGATTTTTTTTCTTGTGAAATTTTTTCCCCGATAGTTTTGCCAGCTCATCACGGGAATAAAGATAGTCAAAATTATTGCGATCTTCGGTAATGGTTATGCCCCATTCCGCAAGTTGTGCCTGTGACGATTCAAGTATTGTTTCGGAAATATTTTTCCAGTAATCGTGGGTATTAAAAAGCGATTCAAGGATATCACGGTCAGGGGATTCGCAGGGAGTCATGAAAAATTTTTCCTGTTGCTTGCCCGAAATAATAAATCCGCCATTTGGCCCGTTACGTGAAATTTGGTAGTTATACCGGTTTCTAAAAAGGTATAAACAGGAAAATGTAAATTCGGAAACACCGTCCGCCGTAAGCGAGAGTCGCGGATGCAGGGTGTTCATTAACTCAAGCGACAAAGGTACAAAATCGGGGTAACAGGGAACGGACATAGTTTCATTCATCTTCAACGATAGTCATATCGCCTAATAATTTTTCCGCCTGCGTCTCAGGCAGAATTTGCACATCACGGAGTTTCCGCTCAATGGCGCGGGAACGGGTGCCGGCATTATCAATTTCCTTGCTTGCCTGATCAAGTTTTATCTTGGTCTTTTCCAGCACTTCGCCAAACTTGCCGAACTCGGCGCGCACCGCGCCCAGAAGCTCCCATATTTCGCTGGTGCGTTTTTCTACGGCAAGACTGCGGAAACCCATTTGCAATGTATTTAAAAAAGCCGCAATGGTAGTGGGGCCGGTTATACTGATTTTATAGTCCCGCTGTATCAGTTCCAAAAGGCCGGGTAAACGCAGCACTTCTGCATACAATCCCTCAAAGGGCAAAAACATTATGGCAAAATCGGTAGTGTTGGGAGGCTCTACGTATTTTGTTTTAATATCTTTTGCGCATAACTTAATCTTTTTTTCCAGTTCTTTTTTATAATGTTCAATTTCGCCGGTATTGCCGGCATCGTAGGCGGCATTGAGTTTCTCGTAATCTTCGGTGGGGAATTTGGCGTCAATCGGCAGCCAGATTGTTTTGGCTGAATGTTCCTTGCTGGGAATTTTTACGGCAAACTCAACATTGTCCGCGCTGCCTGCCCTGGTTTTTACATTTTGGGCATATTGGGTAGGCGAAAGAATCTGTTCCAGAATGCCGCCAAGCTGGTACTCGCCCAAAATGCCTTTTGATTTAACATTGGTTAATGCTTTTTTCAGATCGCCTACGCCGTTGGCAAGCCCCTGCATTTCGCCCAAGCCCTTCTGCACCATTTCCAGCCGTTCGCTGACCAGCCTGAACGATTCGCCCAGGCGGGTTTCAAGCGTTTTGTGGAGTTTTTCGTCGACAGTTTCCTGCATTTTTTCCAGTCTGGTATTATTGCCGGTAATCAACTCATTGAATTTTTCTCTTTGCAGATCGTTAAACGATTTCACATTAACGGCAAACTGTTCACCAAATGTTTTAAGCGAGACTGAAAGTTCATCGCGGTTGCTTCTGGCGGAATTATGCACCATTTCCTGCATGGCGTTCACTTTCCTGTCCAGCATGGCGGAAAAATCAATGAATACTTTTGTAAGTTCGTCGCGTGAATCTCTCATTGAGCGGATCATGTCTTCGCGGTTTTTTGCAATTTCTTCGCGAACCAGAGACAATACTTTGTCCTGCGTGTCCACGCTCGTAGCCGCACCTGTGTTCGAACTGCGTTTCAATCGTACCACAAGCGCAATGGCTATTATTTGCGCCGCTACTGCACCGATGACTATCAGTATTACCGGTAATGTACCCATATTTAATCGACAAAAGCCTTTTTGAGCAGGGGTAAATCCAGTTCAGGATATACGGGGAAACGATCCTGCACTTTTTGTGCGCGATCGAGCGCTTCTGCTTTTACCGCCGGTTCAATCAGGTATTTGGCCTTGCTTTTTACCGATGGATCTTTTTCCGTAGGTGCCGGGCTGGTTCCTTTGAGTACCAGCGCTATAATCGATCCTATCTCCTCCATTTCGGCTTTGCCCATTCCAAGGGTTGTGACAGCGGCTGTTCCCACCCGCAGACCGGCAGTGTACCAGGGGCCATTGGGATCAAAGGGCAAGCTGTTCCGGTTGAGTGTTATGCGACACTCGTGCAGGGCGCTTTCGGCCTGTCTGCCGGTAAGACCCAGCTTATGCACATTAATCAATAACAGGTGATTATCCGTTCCGCCGGTAAGTACATCAAGGCCATTTTTCATGCAGGAGTCGGCTAATGCCTTGCAGTTATCAACAATACGTTGCGCATAATCCTTAAATTCCGGCGCGGCAGCTTCACGGAAGGCAACCGCCTTGGCAGCAATGACGTGAGGCAAGGGGCCACCCATAGTGAGGGGGCAGCCATGATCCAGCGCTTCGGCAAATTCGGTGGTTGCGAGTACCATTCCGGCGCGGGGGCCGCGTAAGGTTTTGTGGGTCGTAGTGGTGACGACGTGCGCCCAGGGCACGGGGTCGTATTCACCGGTAAAAATTTTGCCTGCGATAAGGCCGGCAAAATGGGCCATATCAACCATAAAAACCGCGCCGACCTTGTCGGCAATTTCCCGCATTCGCTTAAAATTGATTTTACGGGGATAGGCCGAATAACCCGCCAGCAGAATCAACGGACGCACTTCGATGGCCTGTTTTTCAATTTGGTCATAATCCAAAACACCGGTCTCTTTGGAAACCGAATAGCCATAAATATCAAACATCCTGCCGGACATATTATACCGATACCCGTGGGTAAGGTGGCCGCCGGAATAATAGTCCAGCCCCAACAAGCGCTGGTTTCCCATATCGGCCTTGAGCTCATTCCATTGGTCATCGGTCAGTTTGTAGAGGTTGGTTTCCTTCCATTTTTCCAGCGCGGGTTTTTCGATCCGTGTTGCAAGAATTGCCCAGAATGCAAGCACATTGGCATCCGCACCGCAGTGAGGCTGCACATTGGCATACTCCGCGCCAAAAAGCTTACAAGCCTCCGCCGCCGCAAGCGATTCAATCGCATCCACATTTTCGTTGCCCGCGTAAAAACGATGCTGGGGATAACCCTCGGCATACTTGTCGGTTAAAAGGTTTCCCATCGCAAGCTGTACCGCCATGGAGCAGTAATTTTCGCTGGCAATAAGCTTTATCCGCTTTCGCTGGTTTTCCAGTTCCTTGACAATGGAAGCGGCTATTTCCGGTGTGGTTTTGGCGATCTCGGTCAGATTGCACAAATAGGCCAAAAGGTTGGTGTCTACTTTTTCCGGCGGAGTAGATGTAAGATAGGCGGTTACGGGATTTGTTTTCATGCCCTATAATACACCGGACGGGCTGTTGTTTCAAGCGTTGATTTCAGGATACACTGACCCATGCAGAAAAAAATCGATATTACCACAATAAAAGCGCTGGCTATTGACCTTGACGGCACTGCTTTATTGCCCGATTCCAGCCTGGGCGAACGTACCATCCAATGCCTGAAAAGGCTGAAAGCCAACGGGATACAATTGATACTCTGCACCGGCAGGGCCATTGAATCGGCCGCTCGTTTTTACAACGCTCTTGGCGCGGATGGGCCAATGGTATTTTTCAACGGCGCCGAAGTGGCGGATGTGCCGGAAGTCAAATTGCTCAGTTCCAATTTGCTGAGTCTTGATATCGTTGATTTTGGCATTGATCTGGCTCACCGCATGAATATTCATTTTCAGGTATTTTTACCTCCACAGGCCGACGGCAAAAGGGCGCTGCTTGTTGAAAAACAAAGGCCGGAATCGGAGATGTATCACAAACATACGAGCATACTTCCGGTTGTGACCGATCTAAAAGCAGCCATTGCCGCGCCGGGACTGCAAGGCGTCATCAAGGCGATGTTTATTGCCAACCCTGCGCTGCATCCCGAAATTCGCCGCGCGATGACCGACCGCTTTGGCAACCGTGTGTATATCGTCAACACCTATCCTTCTTTTTTGGAAATAATGAACGCCGGAGTCTCCAAGGGTGAGGGCCTCAAAATCGTTATGGATTACCGGGGCCTCAAACCGGAAGAAGTAATCGCTTTTGGCGATGAAGAAAACGATTTGCCCATGTTTACCGTTGCCGGCTTTTCGGCAGCCCCATCCAGCGCCAAAGAAAAAGTCCGTGCAGCAGCCGACTTTATTTTTGGCTCCAATGCCGAAGAAGGCCTGGCAATTTTCCTGGAGGAATTGTTTTTTTAGGATTTACCTACCTTCTAATCTTTGTAGTTCCACTAAAGTTAAAAGGCTGATTGAACGAGTCCAAACCAGGTAAAGCGGCGCCAAGACTTATGTTTCCGCTGCAGAGATACGAAACATCTGTCCCTCTGGTAATAATTTCGGTAATCTCTTTAACCATATTCAGGCTTGAGAGTGAAAAATCCATGGAGACAGGCGTTTTTCTGTTTGCTGCAATTTGCGGAGAGCCGGGAATCTTTCCGGTTGACCACTGAGAATTGTTTACCGCAAGGTTATAGGAAAGGTCTCTTAAATTCATGGCAAAACCATTATTGTTTTCAATTTCCCATGTAACTTCAAAATCTATTTTGGTCAAAGAGGTACTCTTTACGCGTATACCGGTGAAATTGAGCGAAGGTATTTTGAGCAGCGGTAAAGAACCTGCTGCTTGCGTTGAAACTACTTCATCAATAAAAGCGGGAATGCCAAAATCAGTTTTTAGAGACAATAGGCCAGGAACTTCGTTTGCATTTCTTAAATTCTGAAAAGCCTGATACAGGTCTACATAGTTTACCGTCAATTTTATCAGCACAGGAGTAATCGCAGCGGCGGCAAGGGGAGCTGCAATACCAACTGAATTTTTTATAAACGAATTATTATTCACCAGATAATCATAAGCCATTTGAGGGAATGGCAGTTCAAACGGATTGGGATTATTTACATCTATTGTAAAAAGTAATTCAGCTTTGGTAAAATCCAGCTGGTCTATCTTCATGGAAGGCGCGCTCAATTTGGGAATCTGCAGCACCGGGAAAGTTCCTTCGTGTTCAAACTGCCATGTCTTGTCATGCAGAATGGGCAGATTAAATCGAGCGCCTAATGCTATTTTATAATCGGCTTGATTGGTTCCCTTCAACGATGCAAAGGTGTTGAAAACTTCAAGATAGCTTAAGCTCAACGGCACCTCTACGGTTGTAGTTCTGCGCGCCTTTATTGCCCGGCCGGCCTTTATTTGGCCCTTCACAAAAGAATTGGCATTGATAAAAAATTCCCAGTCAATTTCCGGAAACGGAACATCAACAGAATTGGGGTTTTGCACATTCACTTTGCAGAGAATCTCTACGCCTGTAAAGTTGATGTTTGTCACCTCTACCGAATGCAGTGTTACCACCGGTTCTGTGACAAGCGAACCCAGTGTCTGGCAAGTGGTCAAAGTCATGAGGGCTAGAAATGCCGCAATAAATCCCATTTTTGTGCTTATTTGTTTCCGCATATGTATGTGTCTCCTTAACATATTTTTATGGCTAAGATATGGAACCATTGTAATAAAAAAAGAAAAAATAGACAAGTATACAATAACAGGTTGACCGAGGCCCTCCATTATGCTATACATATATGGGGGAAGATAATGTTGAAAGGACGATCCCTGATTGAACCTGCCGATTTTAGCCTTGAAGAGACAGATGGCCTGTTTGCCCTGGCTGAAAAAATCGAATCCGACGAACAATACCTGCGGGAAAGCTGCCGGGGAAAGCTTTTGGCAACGCTTTTTTTTGAGCCAAGCACCAGAACGCGCCTGAGTTTTGAGGCGGCAATGCTGCGGCTGGGGGGGAGCTGCCTTGGTTTTGCCGATCCCGGTTCAAGTTCTGCGGTTAAGGGCGAAAGCCTTGCCGACACGGTGCGGATGGCGGCAAGTTATGCCGACGCGATTGTTATGCGCAATCCAAAGGAAGGGGCTGCCCTGCTTGCGTCCAACTATTCGGCAGTTCCGGTAATTAATGCCGGTGATGGCGGCCATCATCACCCCACCCAGACCTTGACCGATTTACTGACAATCAGGCGGCTGCGGGGTGATATTAAAAACATTACCGTTGGCTTTTGCGGCGACCTTAAATTCGGACGGACTGTTCATTCACTGGCAAAGGCGCTGGCGCGGTATGAAAAAATCACCATCATATTTATTTCGCCGGAAGAATTGATTATTCCCGAATACATCACCCGCCATCTGCAAAAACACAATATAGAATTTACTGAAACCAGAAGCCTTGAAGAAGCCATACCCCAACTTGATGTACTGTACATGACTCGCGTGCAAAAAGAACGTTTTTTCAACGAAGAAGATTATATCCGCCTGAAAGACACGTATGTACTCAATAAAGAAAAAATGGCATTGAGTAAAAACGATCTTATCATCCTTCATCCACTGCCCCGCGTTAACGAAATTGCCGTTGAGGTGGATGGTGACCCAAGGGCGGCATATTTCAAACAGGCAAAGTACGGAATGTATGTACGCATGGCATTATTGGCGTCTATATTAGGAGTATTGTAATGCTTAACATTGATAAAATTAAAGACGGAATAGTTATTGATCATATCAAAGCGGGGCAAGGCATCCGTATTTTTAACTGGCTTGGCCTTGATAAAGCGCCGCATACGGTAGCCTTTGTGGTAAACGCAAATTCAAAAATAATGGGTAAAAAAGATATTATCAAAATAGATAATGTTATGACGATTAATTTTAATGTTCTTGGACTTATCGATCCCAATATAACGGTAAATGTTATTAAAGATCAAAAAATTTTCAAAAAAATAAAACTCCAGCTTCCCGAAAAGGTCGAAAATGTGCTGATCTGTAAAAATCCGCGTTGCATTACCTCAACGGAAAAATATGTTGCCCATGTTTTTCATCTTGAAAATCAGGAAATGCAAACCTACCGCTGCGAATATTGCGATGACATTAGGGCGGCGGGGGACTTCAGAAATTAGGAATTAGGTACGCAGTTGCCGAAGGCCTTGAGAAATGAGGAAAGGGCTGGGAACAAAAATGGGGGTTAGAGAGTGGGGCGGGTTGTATTAAGGGATTTTAGGGTTGTTGATATTGAGAGGGATTTTTTTGGGTCTATAATTATAGAGAATGGTGTTATTCAAGAGATTATTACTGATGCCACTAATGATTCTGGGGCGGATGTTGTTGTTGATGGGCGGGGTTTTGGATCGTCTGCGGTGTTGATGCCGGGGTTTGTTGATTTGCATGCGCATTTTAGGGAGCCGGGTTTTCCTGAAAAAGAGAATTTAGAGTCTGCTTCTTTGGCTGCTGCGGCGGGCGGTTTTACGACCGTTGTGTGTATGGCAAATACCAATCCGGTGATTGATACGATTGAAAAAGCAAAAGCCCTTAAAACCCGCAGCGATGCGCTTGGTCTGGTTGACTTGTATCCGGTTTTGTCCTTGACAAAAAATATGGAAGGGCAGGAACTTTCGGGGATTAAGGACTTGCCTGCCGGCAGCAATTTTCAGTTACCGTTATTGCTTTCCGAGGACGGCAAAGATGTGTCGAATGACGAATTATTCCTTGCCGCAATGGGCGAAGCAAAACGGCTGGGGATTCCGGTTTCCTGCCATTGCGAATTTGGCGGATCAGAAGCGGAAACTGCAAAAACGGCAGGCCGCCCCAGAGTTGAATGGTCACGCATCGAGGAAAATAATGCCACTCGCCGCGCGATTGAACTGGGAAAAAAAGCGGGCTGCCATATTCACATTGCCCATGTTTCAACCAAAGAGGCCATCGAAATAATCCGCGAAGCGAAAAAAAATATTGCGGGTGATACTGGTTTTTCCCTGACCTGCGAGGCAACGCCCCACCACATTGGCGCAACTGAAACAGATGCGCAGCGCATGGGCGATGAAAATTTCGGCAGAGTAAATCCGCCGCTGCGAACCGAAGAAGATCGGCAGGCGATTATTGCCGCAATTGGTGACGGAACCATTGACGCTATTGCCACCGACCACGCGCCGCACAGCGAAATAGACAAGGCTGCCGGTGCGCCGGGCTTTAGCGGCCTGGAAACCGCCTTTGCCGTTTGCCGTTCACACTTGCCGGGCACTGAAGTGCCTAGCACCAATTTGCAGCGTCTTTCTGCGCTGATGAGCTGCAATCCGGCGCAGATTATTGGCTTAAATGACAGAGGCCGTATTGCAGAAGGCTTACGTGCCGATTTTGTTATTGTTAATATTGATGAAACGAAAAAAATTGATCCGGCATCGTTTAAGTCGCGGGGCAAGTGCAGCCCCTTTGCAGGCAAAGCATTACAGGGTACAATACGTATGACGCTGAATGCCGGGCGAATTGTTTTTGAAGGAGTATAAAATGTATAACATCGACAGACTTTTTGAATCGGTTGCCGCAAAAGGCCATGTGTGCGTAGGCCTTGATACTGCGGCAGAATATATTCCTTCTGCTGAACGGCGACGGGCTGGATCAGATGCCGAAGCGGTTTTTGCGTTTAATCAGGCGCTGATTGACAGCACCATTGATGTCGCCGCCTGTTACAAGGTACAAAATGCCTACTATGAAGAAATGGGAATCGCCGGCCTTTCCACGTATGCCAAAACCTTACATTATATCCGTGAAAAAGGCGGCATTGTTATCGCTGACATTAAACGCGGCGACATTGCCGATACCGCTCTGCGTTATGCGAAAGCGCATTTTGCGGGAGAATTCGAGGCGGACTTTGTCACCCTCTCTCCTTACATGGGAATGGACTCCATTGAACCCTGGCTCACCTATGCCGAAAGTAATGGCAAGGGGGCCTTTGTATTGATGCGAACCAGCAATAAAGGTATGCGCGATTTTGAGTATCTGGAAGTATCAGAGAAAAAGCGTGTGTACCATGTGGTTGGGGATAAGCTTGCGGGGCTTGCTGCCGCGCATTCAGGCAAATGCGGCTATGGAGCATTTGGCGCGGTTGTTGGCTGCACCGAGCGGGATGAGGCCGCCGAAATTCGTAAACAGTACTCCAATTTATTTTTCCTTATTCCCGGTTATGGCGCGCAGGGCGGCGCGGCGGATGATGCGGCATTACTGCTTCGTGAAGGAAACGGCGGTGTGGTAAATGCCTCGCGATCTATCCTCAAAGCGTGGAGTGAGGAGTTAAAGGTATCCGGCGGTGGCGGCGGCGCCGATGAATCGGCGGCCACTATTGAATTTGCCGCAGAGGCGGCCCGCCGTGCAACGATTACGATGCGTGATGCGATATTGGCAGCGGCGAAAAAATGAGGAATGAGGAATGAGGTGTGAGGAATGTAAGCCTTGCGGTGTAAGCGGTGAGTTGATACGGAATGATTTTATAAACAAAGAAGTTTTTCGGATGGATTTTGTGTGGCAGTCCGGAAACGTAAAACTCACTGCGCCAAAGGCGGGGCAGTTTTTTATGATTAAACCCAAGCGGAGTGCCATTTTTCTGGGCAGGCCGATCAGTGTGGCGAAGTGGGAACCGGCGGTAGAAGATAAAGATTATATCCGCAGAAAAGCACGGAATAAAAGCACGCCGTATCAAAGGTATTTGACGGGGAAGTATTTGGAATCTGATACCATCACTTTTTTGATTGAGCGGCGAGGGAAGGGAACGGAAGAATTGGCTTCCATGCGCATTGGTGAAGAAGCGGAATTGATTGGGCCGTTGGGAAATGCCTGGAGCGATTTTTTACCTGCGGTGCAGGAAGGCGGAAAACCAATTGCTTTGATAAGCGGCGGTCTGGGGATTGCCCCGCTGAATGCCTTGTTATGCGAATCGCCGGGACATATTTTTAATGTGTACGCCGGTTTTCGAACTGGCTTTAAAGACGATACAGAAAAACACGCGCTGCTGGGGGTGGCTTATCTTGAAGCGGAGAGTGTCACTCTCGCAACGGAAGATGGCAAAGCGGGACACAAGGGCCGCATCCCCGATTTTTTGGAACCGGAAAAGTATGCGGCAGTGTGCGCGTGCGGGCCGGGACTAATGCTGCAAGCGGTTGCGGCAAAATGTATCGCGGCAGGGGTTCCCTGTTTTATCAGTACGGAACAGCGAATGGCCTGCGGTGTGGGTGCCTGCCTTGGCTGCACGATAAAAACCGTCAATGGCAACCGGCGCTGCTGTGCCGATGGGCCTATCTTCAATGCAAATGAGGTTATATTCGATGGCTAATATTGCAGTTACTATTGCCGGCGTGCATTTTCAAAATCCCGTTATCGCCGCATCGGGGACTTTTGGTTATGGCAGAGAGTATGCGGGCATTATTGACGTGTCGCGTCTCGGCGGCATTTGTACGAAAGGGCTCACCCTGAATCCCCGGCCGGGAAACACGGGCATTCGCGTATGGGAAACTCCGGCAGGAATGTTGAATTCCATTGGACTTGAAAATCCCGGCATCCCCGCCTTTATCGAAAATGAATTACCCTATTTGCGAACACTAGGCCCGGTGGTTATCGCCAACCTGTCCGGCTCCACCGTAGAGGAATATGTCGAAGGTGCGGCGCTGTTAAACGCAAGTTCTGTTGATATGATCGAGCTGAATATTTCCTGCCCCAATGTCAAAGCGGGCGGTATGGCTTTTGGCCTTGATCCCGAATCGGCGGCGGCGGTCACCAGCCAGGTGCGCAATACCGTCACTGGCAAACCGCTTATGGTAAAACTTTCGCCTAACGCGCCGGATTTAATCGCCGTAGCCCGCGCCTGCGTTAATGCCGGCGCCGATGCCCTTTCGCTGGTGAATACATTCAAGGCAATGGCAATAGATATACACCAGCGCAAACCGGTTTTTGATAATATCACCGCAGGCCTTTCCGGCCCGGCCATTAAACCCATCGCCCTGCGTATGGTGTGGGAACTCTGCACCGCGCTTGGATCGCAGGTTCCCGTTGTGGGCATGGGCGGCATCGCCACCACCGAAGACGCCCTGGAATTCCTCATCGCCGGCGCAGTAGCAGTCCAGATCGGCTCCGCAACCTTCGCCCACCCCGCAACAATGATCGAAATTATTGAAGGGCTTGAGAGCCATTTACGTTGTTCTGGCATTGCCTCTGTGGAAAAACTTTCCCTTCGCAATACATAAATTGTATGTTATACTATTACAATGAAAATTGCGGAATTGTTGCAGAAAAAACGAACCCTTTCTTTTGAGGTTTTTCCTCCCAAGGCCGATATTCCCATGGACGGAATTGTAGAGACTCTTTCCCGCTTGTACGATTTTAAACCGGATTTTATCAGCTGTACCTACGGCGCGGGAGGTTCAAGCCGGGGACGAAATATCGAGGTGTGCACTGCGGTGCAAAAAAGCGGACATTTGGCGATGCCTCATTTTACCTGCATTGGAAACAGCCGCGATGACATCAGGGTTTTGGCCAAAGAATATGCGGCGATGGGGCTTGAAAATGTGCTTGCATTGCGCGGTGATTTTCCTGCCGGGTGGGAAGGAACCAGAGGCGATTTTTCCTATGCCAGTGATCTTATCAGCCTGTTAGGCGCTGAGTTTCCCGGTCTGTGTCTTGCAGCGGCGGCGTATCCGGAAAAGCACATCAGCGCTCCTTCAATGGAAATGGACATTGCCCATTTGCGCTTAAAACAGGATCGCGGCGCGCAATTCCTTATGACCCAACTGTGCCATGATGTAACGGCCTTTGAACGTTTTCTGGAAAAGATTCGCAAAGCGGGTATCACCATTCCGGTGGTGGCGGGAATCATGCCGGTGCTGGTCGCCGAGCCGACCATCCGCATGACCATCTATAACGGCTGTTCCATTCCGGCGGAACTTGCTTCCATTTTTGGTAAATACCAGCATGATCCCGAAAGTTTTACGAAAGCCGGCACGGAATATACGGTAACCCAAATTCATCGTTTCATTGCGGCGGGCATCAATGGTTTGCATTTGTACACACTAAACAAATGGAAAAAAATCACCGAGATACTGAAAACGGCGGGCATCCACGATAGTTCATTTTGAATAACTTTCCAAAAGTTCGATAATACACTTGAAGTCTTTTGTGCCTTCCAGGTATGCATACTCTCCGCTGGCATCGCCATAGTTACCCTGCTGAATGCATTTTAGTCCTGCTTCCTCGCAGGTTTCGATAATTTTTTTCATGCCATTAACATGAAACGCAATATGGTGAATCCCCTCGCCTTTCTTGTCAAGAAAATCCTGCCAGGTACTTTTTTCGCCGTTCGGCTGGATCAACTCCAACTGCATATTTGGTCCTGCATCAAAAAAAGCCATAAGGCACGATGCTTTGGGCGCAGATTTCCCTTTATACTTTGTCTGCGTAACCGCATGATCTCCGGCGGGAATGGTCGGTGGAACCGGCACCCCCAAAAAAGCCGCCCATTTCTGTTTTGTTTTTTCCACATCCTTAACAATTAAACCAACCTGCACAATCGCATTCGTTTGCAATAATCCCGCCATGTTAACTCCTGAGTCATTATATACATTAACCCGAATACACGCTATAGTGAATCATGCCAGTTGAGAAGCGTTTTTCATCGTCAACGGAAATTTTTGCGTGGCTTTCGCAATTTATCAATTTGGAAAGCGGGCAGATTCCCCGGATTCCCAAAAGTTACCGGCTGGATCGCATGGAGATTTTGGCGGAGCTTGCCGGGCATCCTGAACGCTGTGCGCCGGTTATTCACATTGCGGGATCCAAAGGCAAGGGATCGTTGACGGGAATGATTGCATCAATGCTGGAAGCGGATGGCCGCCGGGTGGCGCGGTATATGTCGCCGCACATCAGCGATTTTCGTGAGCGGGTGTGTTTGGGCAATGCGTTTTTTGACGAAGCGGTGTACTGCACTGCCGGTGATGAATTGCGCAATGTGGCGGAACATATCATACCATCTCTTAACAATACTCTGTTCGATCCTGCCAGCGAGGAAGGCGAAGCGCTTACCTTTTTTGAATTGTTAACATTGTTTTTTTTCCTTTGCGCCCGCGCCGGTAATTGCGATGTTATGGTTGTGGAAACCGGCATGGGGGGGCGGCTGGATTGCACCAATATTGTCGATCCGCTGGTTTCAGTTATTACGTTTATCGAGCTTGAGCATACGGCTTTTCTGGGTAATACCATTACAGCAGTGGCAGGGGAAAAGGCAGGCATCATCAAGCCTGGCAAACCGTTGATTCTTGCGCGGCAAAACGCTGAAGCGCTTGAGGTGTTCAAAAAACGGGCCGCCGAAAAAAACAGCCAGTTGATATACTTTCCCGCTATTGCATCAATTACAAATGTCAGTATACATCAGGGCGGTACGAATTTTTCTTTGGCAGTACATGGAAAAGATTCGCCGCTGCAACTTTCGATTCCGATACCGGGAATGATTCAGGCTGAAAATGCCGGCCTTGCGGTAGTAGCGCTTAAAACCGCATTCCCCGGCATTGGAGATGATGCCATTCGTCGCGGGCTTGCAAACATACAAATTCCCGCCCGCTTTGAAAAAATTGAAATTGCCAATGCCCCCCCCGTAATCATCGACGGCGCTCACACGCCGGAAAGTGTTTCACTCTGCGCCGAAACATTTTGCTCGCTGTACGGCGAGGGGGGGCTAATATTGTTTGGCTGCGCCGCCGACAAAAATGCCATCGCGATGGCAGCAATGGTACTGCCCCATTTTTCGCACATTATCATTACCACGCCGGGAAGTTTTAGAGCCAGTGATTCGGAAAAAGTATACGAGGCATTTTTATCGGATAAAACACTATTTATCAAAGATACGCACAAAGCAATACAACAGGCATTGGAAACAAGCCGGGAAAAACAGTTGCCCATTCTCTGCACCGGATCATTTTACCTTGTCTCAGAAGTGCGAAAAAAAGTGAATGATTAATTATTTTATTTCTTAATTATTTTTGATGTTCCTTTTTATCCATTTTTCCATTTCTAAATAACATAATGCATTACCATTGGGTAAATCTATTGTCATATATTGTTTATATCCATAACCATTTTTTTCATAAAATTTAACAGCGCCCAATGATGAATCTAATATAAATGTATCATATTTTTCCCAGTTTATATTTTTTTCAAGTTCCTTTAACAATATTTTACCATAACCATTACCTTGATATTCAGGTAATATAAAAAACCGTTTAATTTCATTTGCAGATAATGAGCCAGTCCCAATTATGATATTGTTTTCAAATATTACCAATGTATACTCATTTGGCAATTGTTTTTTCATATTTTCTTTAGAATGATGATTATGAAAGAAATCGACGGCTTCTTTTGGGTAATATTTTGGATAGATTTCCTCTATTGTTTTATGGATAACCTCATAAATACCATTAAAGTATTTCTCACAGTATTCTTTTATTTCCATTATATAATTATACTATATTTTCAAAATATGCTCAACAATTCCAGAACAAACGTTTACATATTTTTATATTATTCTTTACAATCCAGTATGTGTACAAATGGCATCGCCAGTTTATACCTGGAGCCCAAGGCTGGTAACTGGCACCCTCCCATTTGTCTAAACAGTTTGTCACTTTTTCAAACGCCGTTGCCCTGTATTTTTTGCATTCAATTTACTGACTGCTGATTTTCCGGTGCTTTTTTCTATCTGCTGACGCGCAACTTTTGCCGCTTTTGCGCCTTCTTTGGCGACCTCGGCGTTTTCGTTAAATCCATTGGGCTGACGAATAATTGATATATCCGTAGCGGCAACTTCGGCAAGCATATTAAGCACCAATTCAGTGTTGGTCATATTATCGCGCAGATTTTCTTTTTTTAGGCCTTTGTGTTTTTTATATTCGCGGGTAGTCATGCCGCTCCATGTCTTGCTCATTAAATCTGTGAGAGCAGCGTATTCATTGTTTTTATTAACGCCGCTTTTATCCCATTCATCTGTCAAAGCCTTGCGGACTTCGATTGCTTTAATGCGCTGGTTTATCCAATTTTCGCTGTATCCTAAACGGCGGTAATTTTGAATAGCGCGCTCGATTGATTGTTCAGGGTCAACAGTTTCATCAATTCGCTCACTTCCCACTTTGGCAAGCCACATTTTGAAAGGTTCCGCTTTTTTACTGGGAACGGACTGAATAAGACGCAGAATTTGCTCTGTATCGGCAACATCGGTGAGGCGCATTTTGCTGTCTGGAGCGAGTAATTTCAACTGGTTAGTATTACTAACCAGTTGGCTACCTTCTTCTTTTAACTTGGTTTTTAGCCATTTCCAGTAATTTCTTACTTTGTCGTAATCTGGTTGTTCCGTTAAAATACCGATAACATCAATAATCGACCACCACCATTTTTCAGCCTCTTCATCCCAAACATAGCGAATCTGCTGTTCCTCAAAAAGTTTTATCTTGCTTAGAGATTTTTCCATAGATGTCCTCCTGTCAAAGTAAACATTTGTATAGTATAGCGGATTGAGCCGAATTTAGTCAAGGGGCATTGGAAACAAGCCGGGAAAAAGGCTTGCCCATTTGAAACTAAATGTACCGATTTAAAATAATCATTATACAATTCTTCATACCATTTACCCGATATGTATGGTAAAACATTAAATAATTTTTTTCACCATTTTCATAGTATAATTTTAATGTATAATTATCAATAGGCTCTACATTTGTTATTTTTGGACATAACATAATTTACTTTCCTTATTTTAATGGTTCTATGAAATATTGATGCTTTTAGGTTGTTTTTTTATCACAAACAAATAAATGAGGAAGAGAAGGGAGAAAAATGAGAAAAGGGGCGTTGTTTGTAATCGGTGCGTGTTGGTAACCCGCAATGCCGACGGACAACGATTCTCATTCCTCATTGCGGCTTGGCCGTACCCTGCATATGCGTTAACTTAAGCATAAAATAATGCTATACTAAAGGAATGGGAAGGGAAGAGAATAGATTTACCCAGCTTATAAAAATGCTGCCCG